>NZ_JBHNMF010001235.1:0-764 GCF_048562965.1 Thiolapillus sp.
AATGACGCGCCTTCGGTGGCATCAGACATGTCCATCGATTTCTCCTGTGTCGTGAAATTTCAGGAGAAAGTCTGCACGGGGTCAGGTCGGGAAAACAGGTGTGGATTCTTGGGCGCTTACTGTTCATCGAAACGCTGCCGCAGACGGGCCGACGAGGGCACCCGTCCGATACCGAGTGCTTGCTGGAAGAACGGATCCTTGCGGATACCTTCTACGGCCTCGAAGTCGTTCTTGCCCTGGCACAGCAGTCCAAGATAGGTCCGGACCAGGTCGATATGGGCTATGCCGTGGCGCAGGGGGATGGACTTGAGGCGCTTTTTCAGCCCACTGTGGCGATTGATGATGGGGCCGGCTACCACCAGGCCGGCATGGGAGGCGTAGATTTCCGTGTCGCTTTGCTCGAAGATGAATGTCATTGGCAGTTCACCCCTTGGGTGAAATCATGAAAATCACTGGAACTGCAATTTTACGCGATTATCATCGGGCGAACGACTTTCAGGTGGCTGCCGAAGTCACGGATTCAGGTTCTACTGAGCCCCATCTCATCTACCTAAAATATACCCAATTCATTCACTACATTAAGCTCAAATTGAACATTTCATACAATTGTCTGATTCTATATGGACAATTCTGATGGTAAATCTCTACTAGAGTTTAGAGTAAGCAACATTGTTCCACCGTATATTTTCGGGTGAAATAAAGTTGCTATTTTGTTCATACTGCCCGTTAGAGCTTGTTCTATACGCTGATTGCTGCATCCTGCT
>NZ_JBHNMF010001236.1:0-763 GCF_048562965.1 Thiolapillus sp.
GACGTTTCCCAAATTCATCCCCTTTTCGATTCATGCAGCCGTGCCCGAACGACTGCGGCTATCCGCTCGGCATCAATCGGCTGTCGACCTCGCTCAAATGTCGCAGGATACTTCGCCCGATGGCACGTCCCAACCTCACGGGTACGGCATTACCTATCATTCTCCCTATGGGACTGAACTGAACGGATCGACGTGGTTCGACGAACGCATAACTTCGGGGAAAACTCTGCAGGATGGCCGCCTCCCTCAAGGTGATCGCCCTATCCTGTTCCGGATGCCCGAATCGACCATTGCCATACCCATAACACTGCGTGGTCATGGTCGGTGCCGGTTCCTCCCATTTCATCCGACCATAGACGCTCGGATAGGTGCGCCCTGTATCCTCCTTGTGACAGTCGGCCACGAGATGTCTGGGCCAGTCCCGCCATGTACCCCCTGGTCTCGACGCCCTGATTCGTTCGAGATTCTTGTCCGTCAAGGAAGATGCGACATGCAACCTGTCCCTCGGCGTCCTTTCCCCGGCCGCCACGGGCGGCAGTCGACGGATGGCCTGTTCGACCGTCCTCGGTTTGGAGTGGGTGGGCTCGATCATCCGTATCGGGCCATGCAGTGATGCGAGCAAGACCATCCTTCTCCTTCGTTGGGGTACACCGTACTGAGCACACTGCACCACATCGGACCACACTTGGTAGCCCAATCCCTCGAGTTCACTGGCGAAATCCTTGAACACCCCATGCCGCTCCACCGTGGGAACGTTCTCCAT
>NZ_JBHNMF010001237.1:0-762 GCF_048562965.1 Thiolapillus sp.
ACTGACCACATTCGGGACAAGCGTATTTCGTACCACGCTCCGCTTTAACTTCTAGGTGGAGTTCATGCGGCTGTTTACTCGTATCCAAGTGTTGATTCATCAGCTTCCAGGGAGACTGAATACCCAATCCCAGTAGCAGTATCTCGTTGCCGTCCACGTCTTTTCCTCATGCCAGTATTTGGCGCTATACTGGCACAGGTTTTTGGAGGAATTCCACTTAAAACGTCGAGGAACCTGTTTACTAGAGTTTAGAGTTTCAGAGGAGAAAAACCACTAAAAATCTCAAAAAATAGTTGACATAGCAAGGATCATAGCGTTGCCGCGCCTTGCATGCCTTCATTTGAAAATTTAAAGAAACAAGCGTGTCTTCGACCTCGTGATAGATTTTGGGACATCCCAGTCCCCAAAATCGACTCGGCCTTTGACAACCTATTCGTGCCCCAGCCGTCCTGGTCACCAAGCACTACACAACAACTTCGCAAGCTCGTTGCTGCTCCGTACTTGTCTCCCAATGACTGGACGCCGCGTTCGAATGCCTACTTTGCTTCCCCTCTGGCGCTATGCGCACGACGGGTAAGCAGTGCGGCCTCGCGGCTACTGGGGACTACCAGCCTTCGCTTCGCTCTCCATGGCTGGCAGCGGGCATGCAAGGCGCGGCCTTCTCAGAAGAGAAATCAACACAAACTTCTGGAGGCCGCTATGGACGCGAAAGGATATAGCCGTATCCCCCGCGAACTGTGTTATTGGATAACATTTTTGGCA
>NZ_JBHNMF010001238.1:0-761 GCF_048562965.1 Thiolapillus sp.
TTGTTGTGTAGTGCTTGGTGACCAGGACGGCTGGGGCACGAATAGGTTGTCAAAGGCCGAGTCGATTTTGGGGACTGGGATGTCCCAAAATCTATCACGAGGTCGAAGACACGCTTGTTCAGAACGTTGATGATTCTTGCATGATCCTTGGTGATTGCCTCGATCACCATGTTGTGCAGTTTTTTGTACTGCGTTTCTTCGTCCGTGGTCGTCTTGCTCGTCAGTACGATCAATGCACTTTTCTTGGGGATGGTCGTGCTGATCTTGTATTCTATGGTGTCGTCTTCTTCAGCACTGTTCAGCTGGTGGATGACCATGGGTATCAGGGAGTTTTCCAGCTTGGCTTTGACCGTTTCCGGTGCTTCGATGGGAGTGGGTGTGTCCCCGCGAATGGCGGTGCCGATCTCTATGGAGGTACGCAGGTCGTAAGATTTTGGCATGATCAGCGCGACGATCAGTCCCAGCAGGGTAACTCCGATGGCCACCTTTAAAAACAGCTTGCGGTGCTTCCTGAAGGTCAGCCAGATATCCACCAGGCTGATTTCATCCTCGGTGTTGGGGATGTATTGCACGGGATAGACAGGAACGGGCTGGTTTTCTTTCGCTGCCAGGCATGGAGAGCGAAGCGAGGGCTGGTAGTCCCCAGTAGCCGCGAGGCCGCACTGCTTACCCGTCGTGCGCATAGCGCCAGAGGGGAAGCAAAGTAGGCATCCAAACGCGGCGTCCAGTCATTGGGAGACAAGTACGGAGCAGCAACGAGC
>NZ_JBHNMF010001239.1:0-761 GCF_048562965.1 Thiolapillus sp.
AAGTTTTTTATCTGTGATTTCCAGGTGATTCCTTACCTGATCCACGAAGCGGCAGAACAGTTCGGCGGTAATGCTTGAATCGCAGAGCAGGCGATCCGTGAGCAGGAGCCTCAGGACATTGGAAAGCTCGGTAATCTTGTCGTTTTGTGCGTTCAGTTCGTCATAGGTCATCATAATTTTTTCCTCTACCTCCTCTTCGGCAATCGTTTTTCATCGTGTGGGCGCCTGGGGGCTTTACTTCAAGGTTGATGGCTTTGGGGATGTCCCGATCCATGGTGAAGCCAGGTGTAAAAATCAGACTCGACGCGCTGCGGCAGCAGGGCGGATGTCGGGTTTGCGACAAATGGAAACTGAAAGTTTCTGAACTTTAACTACACCGTTCAGGAGAAACGGAACATCTTTATGTTATTTGACTGCGAACTATGCACTTTATGTCAGTTGCAGTCAATGCCAAATACAGTGGCCGGGGGGTTGCTGAGGTGTTTGAGCGCATTTTCAACAATTCCACCAGAACATGCTATGGTTAGAAAATATGATGATTTTATGTCGGATTTCCGCTGAAATTGCAGAATATCGATCCGGAAAAGGCTGTCTGTACTGACAGAAAAAAGAGCATCACGGCTGAGCGCCATCTATATGCGCGCCAGGTTAATAACAACAAACTCAGGAGATTTCAGATGATAAAAAGAGGCTCTTCGACGTTTCATATGGATTTCAGTATGGAACCCGCCGGGCTGGCAATCATGTAGATCATAGTTATA
>NZ_JBHNMF010001240.1:0-760 GCF_048562965.1 Thiolapillus sp.
ACTGTCTGGTTCCTGGGCACGTTGCACGGAAGGATTGAGCCACCCCCATACGGGCGTGATACGCCCCATCACCTTCGATCACACCGTCAGCAAGGGACGCGACGACGTGGTGCTCATCCATCGCTGCCAGCCATGGAGAGCGAAGCGAAGGCTGGTAGACCCCAGTAGCCGCGAGGCCGCACTGTTTTCCCGGCGTGCCTTGCGCCAGAGGGAAAACAAAGTAGGCCTCCGAACGCGGCGTCCAGTCATTGGGAGCCAAGTACGGAGCAGCAACGAGCTTGCGAAGTTGTTGCGTAGTGCTTGGTGACCAGGACGGCTGGGGCACCAATGGGTTGTCAAAGGCCGAGTCGATTTTGGGGACTGGGATGTCCCAAAATCTATCACGAGGCCGAAGACACGCTTGTTGAATCACCGTCTGGTTCAGATGTGCCTACGCCTGATGCGTGCCGAGGTCTGGGCGCAGGACGACGTCAAGAGACTCCACCGAATCGACGTGCGCACGCTGCCAGACGACGAATTGGATGGTCTGGCCGTGGTGGTGATCTCACGTTTGTTGATCACGGGGGGGCAACCATCATCAATTGCACGAAGAGCTCACGGCATCTGGCGGCTATCTGAAGGAGAGAGGGTTCAAACGCGAACCTAGTGTAGTGTTGCGTTCTTAATGGAACTAATAATTACAGTATTTGTCTATAATTTCATTCGAGAGAAAATGAGAAATAATCTTGTGAGAGTGGCCGTTGAAATTACCTTGGACAAA
>NZ_JBHNMF010001241.1:0-760 GCF_048562965.1 Thiolapillus sp.
CAAAGATTTTGATACTGGAGATGCAAAATTCATCCCTTACATGAATGTTTTCGGCGGAGATAATCAGTCTGCGACCACCAGGCTATAGGTCGCATGACAGGCCACGCAGTTGTTCATCAGATCTGTCAGCTGCTCCCGGGTCTGCAGGGGGTCACCCAACTGCTCGGCATCCAGCGCCAGCTGGTCAAATTGCGAGTGGGCGGCGAATCCCAGTTTCTTGAACGCCAGGGGCAGCTTGCCGATCAGCGCCGGCGGTACCGCAGTCTGGGCTGCCATGCCCACTTTCCTGGCTGCTGCTGCCGCAGCTGCCATATCCTCTGTATTGGTCGCGGCGATGATTGCCTGTACGGCCACCAGGAAATCACGCATCTCACCCAGCACCATATTGCGCTCGGCTGTGGTCAGTTGCAGCGCCTGGCGACCATCCGGTGCCTGTACCACGCTGCCGACAAAACCGAATTTATACACTGCGGTGCCAATGGCCAACAGCAGGAGCAACAGGACAGTCCAGCAAAATTTACACATACCTTTGTTCCAGAAATCGTAGAAGAAGAGATAATTCTACCCCAGTTACGCCCCTCCCTTGGCAATAACCTGGTGTGGAAGATCACTCAAAGTGCGCTCTCCCCCCCTGGGGTACGGCCGCTGACAGCCATGGAGAGCGAAGCGAAGGCAGGTAGTCCCCAGCAGCCGCGAGGCCGCACTGTTTTCCCGGCGCGCCTTGCGCCAGAGGGAAAACAAAGTAGGCCTCCGAACGCGG
>NZ_JBHNMF010001242.1:0-760 GCF_048562965.1 Thiolapillus sp.
GAACCGCCGCCCATTTGAGGAAGTTTGCGACCAATCTGTCGGGTATGACGGGATAGGTGCGTCTGAAAGCAGCCGGGTTGCGTTGCAAGGGCGTGGGATATGGATTTTGTTCGGATTTCCTAGTCAAATCCGGTCTAATTCATCGCTGTCTGCAATTCAACCAAGCGGAAATCAGTGGATATTGGCGCCCTTCGGGCGCTGATATGCCTCTATCTGGGGATTTGGGTAATCATGATCAATTGTATCCTGTATCGATACACGCTATAAGCCGGTTTTATTGTTTGGTTAAAGGCGTGTCTCACTAGTAAAATTACGCTATTTGTGAAACATTGAATAGTTGACGGCATACGGAACACTCATTACCCTGTAAATCATAAGTTCTCAAGCTGTTCCACAAACGACCGTATTCTTTACAAACCGCAAATCCCCCCAAAAACCACCGACAATCACTGGTTATCCGCAAAGAAATAGCGTAGCGTAAACTTATCTACGTAAATATAACGATGCTTTCATGGATGATGTTCATGAAATTGACTTTGCTCCAGGCTATCAACCCGAGGCGCATGAACGGTTTTGCTTGGATGAGTTTGAGTTGCCTGATTGGTTGCAGGATGAAAATAGCCTGTCGGTGCCTAACTTGTTACCGTCTATAAATAGCTATCTTTTTCGGGCAGCTCCAGATAATTAGCGCATGCCAATATACTGAATTAATTAATCACCTGCCTTGACAAGGATATTGTCGTTTGCAGGGAGCGATTAC
>NZ_JBHNMF010001243.1:0-759 GCF_048562965.1 Thiolapillus sp.
CGGGGGCCACAACCGCTGCCAGCCATGGAGAGCGAAGCGAAGGCTGGTAGTCCCCAGTAGCCGCGAGGCCGCACTGTTTTCCCGGCGCGCCTTGCTGCGTATTCCACCCCAACGTGACCGCCGATTCCAAACGAACGTGACCGATTCCAGGGTTTTCCTTGGAATCTTCGGTCACGATGATGGAAACCCCGGTCACGATCCGTGTAATCTCACCCAACGCACTGGAATTCTTTCATTTTATCCGGCATACCCCTCGTTTTTTGCCTGCAGGAGACGAGCCATGCCGACCGCGAGGATTCCAATGAAGAAAATCATCGAAGTACTCCGCCTCAAGTATGAGGCCCAACTGAGCCACGACAAGATCGCCCGGGCTTGCCAGTTATCCAAGGGTGCGGTCTACAAGTATGTACACCTGGCCTTTGGCCGACGATGTGGATGAGGCCGCGCTGGAGGCCCTGTTGTTCCCGGCGCAGGAGAAACCCCAGCGTTACGTTCCGCCCGATTGCTTCCAGATCCACCAGGAACTCAAGCGCAAAGGGGTGACCCTGCAGTTGCTGTGGGCCGAGTATGTCGCCCGCTACGAGACGCAGGCTTATCGTTACAGTCGCTTCTGCGCACTGTACCGCCAGTGGCGGGATAACAAGCGTGTCTTCGGCCTCGTGATAGATTTTGGGACATCCCAGTCCCCAAAATCGACTCGGCCTTTGACAACCTATTGGTGCCCCAGCCGTCCTGGTCACCCAGCACTACGCAACAACT
>NZ_JBHNMF010001244.1:0-756 GCF_048562965.1 Thiolapillus sp.
GCGTCATTCAGTCGAGTTTGCTAGCCAACTGTGTAAGCAGGATGAGCCAGTGAGCGGGGCAAAGCCATTTGCGATTGCAAAATCTCTAGTCTGGGAGGCGTACAAAGACGTAAAAGCTAATCGAGGGGCAGCGGGTGTCGATGGGCAGTCGCTGCAGCAGTTTGAGCAGCGCTTGGGGCCGAACCTCTATCGGATTTGGAATCGCCTTTCGTCGGGGAGCTATTTTCCACCAGCGGTCAAAGGCGTCGCAATCCCAAAGAAGAGCGGCGGCGAGCGAATACTGGGTATACCGACTGTGTCGGATCGTATCGCGCAGACGGTGGTCAAGAATATCTTTGAGCCACTGGTCGAACCGATCTTCCATGAGAACTCCTACGGCTACCGGCCCAATCGTTCAGCGCACGATGCGCTGAATATTGTGCGGCGGAGATGCTGGGAATACGATTGGGTAATTGAGTTCGACATCAAAGGTCTATTCGATCATATCGACCATGACCTACTGATGCGAGCGGTGCGACACCACTGTCAGATACCGTGGGTGGTGCTCTACATCGAGCGCTGGTTGAAAGCGCCGATGGTGGGTGCAGATGGGGAGGAGCAGCGACGAGATCGAGGTACCCCTCAAGGGGGCGTCATTAGTCCGGTGCTGGCCAACCTTTTTCTGCATTACACACTGGATCGCTGGATCAAAACGCATTGTCGAAGCGTGCGGCTGTGTCGCTATGCCGATGATGGGGTGATCCACTGTAAAAGCCA
>NZ_JBHNMF010001245.1:0-756 GCF_048562965.1 Thiolapillus sp.
CGCGGCATTGGTATCCGCGTGTTCGGTATGACCACAAGCCTGGCAGTGAAACACCGCCTGGGTGGGCCGGTTGGCCGGGCTGACATGGCCGCAGACCGAACAGGTCTGGCTGGTGTAATGCGGTGGGACTTTGATCAGCATCCCGCCTCTCCAGTCGAGCTTATAGTCGAGCTGACGCACGAACTCGCCCCAGCCCTGATCCAGTATGGATTTGTTCAGCCCGGCCTTGGCCCGAACATTCCGTCCCGGATCATCAGCGGTGCCCGCTGCCGACCGGCTCATATTCCGCACTTGCAGATCCTCGACAAACACCATCGCTTGGTTCTCGCTGATGGCGGTTGAGGTTTTGTGCAGAAAATCCAGACGGCAGCAGGCGATCTTGTGGTGAAGCTGCTGAATCTTACGTTTCTGTTTCCGCCAGTTGGCGGAGCACTTCACCTTGCGGCTCAAGGCGCGTTGCGCCCTTGCCAGTTGATCCTGATACTTGCGATAGGCATTGATCGGATCATAGGTAATGCCGTTGGACAGAGCGGCGAAATTCGCCACGCCCAGATCAACGCCTACGTCCGTGGTGGACGGATGCACCCGCTCAGGCAATGCCTGTTCCACCTGCACCGAGACATACCAGTGCCCGGCCTGATAGGACACCGTGGCATTTTTCACCGTGCCGGAAATATCCCGGCTCTTGAAAAATCCCACCCAGCCCAGCTTGGGTAGATAGATACGGCGATTGTCCAGCTTCACGCCCTGGGGGTA
>NZ_JBHNMF010001246.1:0-756 GCF_048562965.1 Thiolapillus sp.
TTTGGTTAAAGGCGTGTCTCACTAGCAGAATCACGTTATTTGTGAAACATTGAATAGTTGACAGCATACGGAACACTCATTGCCCTGTAAATCATACGTTCTCAACCTGTTCCACAAACGAACATTTTTGGCGCTGTCGCGGCCACCATTGATTTTTCTGTGAAACCGGCTGTTTTTGTGTTTCAATACCCATCTCAAAAACAAAGTGTCAATATTCTTCTCTCAGAACGGATTATGACACATTTTCTGGAGCAATTTTCGTGCTGGTTGGCTATGCCCGCGTCTCAACACCCTCTCAAAGTCTGGATTTGCAAATCAAAGCGTTGAAAGAAGCTGGGTGCGACAAAATCTTCTCGGATATTGCCAGTGGTGCCAAGACAGCGCGACCTGGGCTGAAAGATGCCGAAATGGTTCTGCGGGAAGGTGATGCCTTGGTGGTCTGGAAATTGGATCGCCTGGGGCGCTCTATCCAACACCTGATCGAGTCCATTAACGCACTCAAGGAAAAAGGTATTGGTTTTCGCAGCCTCCAGGAGGCCATCGACACGCAAACCAGCGGCGGCAAACTGGTATTCCACATTTTCAGCGCTCTGGCTGAATTTGAGCGTGATCTCATCCGTGAACGCACGAATGCCGGATTGGAAGCAGCTCGCGCCCGAGGAAAGAAAGGTGGCCGTCCCAAATCATTGGATCAGCCAAAAAACATTACTCTGCTCAAGCAGATGCACGCCGACCCCAACTATTCGATCAGCGATA
>NZ_JBHNMF010001247.1:0-755 GCF_048562965.1 Thiolapillus sp.
TCAGTAAAATCTGTGGGTCATTGGCGGAGTAGGCAGATTCCCAAGCGCATGATATAACGCGATTTCTGCGCCCCGATAGGTGCGAAAGCCGTAGGAATTTCTCGTGGTGACTTTTGCCTTGTTATTTAAGCCTTCTACAATTCCACTGGAAAAGGCTTTTTTTGCCTTGAACCAATTCAGAATTAGCAGCTTGTGTGCTCGTATCGTTTTGGCCACTTTTTTCATGGGTTCTATCTGCGAACGCATCACACGAGTACACCAGCGGTCCAGGAATTTTTCCGCCCAAGCAGGCGAGACATATTCCCAGAAGCCATTGAAATCCTCTTTTCAGCAGGTAGGCGCGTACAGATCGCAGGTTATACTTGAGAATCTCTTTGAGCTTGATTTCCTGTTTCTCCGTTAGATTCTCCTTGCGCTTGAGCAGGCACCACCTGGAGTTCTTGAGAACCGGCTCATGTCCTGCTTTCTTCATTTGCCGATGCTCATCCGCTCTGACCTCGTCAATGGCCTTGTTCAGTTTGGCGACGATATGAAAGCGGTCCAGAATATGAATGGCTTGTCCCGCCTTTTTTTCGATGACCTTGAGATAAGGCTTCCACATATCGGAACAAATGAACTTCAGTGCCTGGCTTCTCTGCTCACCAAAAAACCGGAAAAAACCGAGGAATGTCTTCACCGTCCGGTCTTTGCCAATCCATAATAAACACGTCTTTCCGGCATCAATCTGATACACCAGCGTCAGATACTTGTGCCCC
>NZ_JBHNMF010001248.1:0-755 GCF_048562965.1 Thiolapillus sp.
CACCGGCATGATCATCAAACAGTTCGGATTTCTTAATGTACTGCATCACTGTCTTCGGGTCTTTGTGGCGGGAAACCTCCATCATCTTAAATAAGCTGGCACGATTCATGGCAGCACTGGTTAAGAAGCCAGAACGCAGGCTGTGACCCGCGAAATCATCAGCATTCAGACCCGCTTGTGTCGCCCACTTTTTAATAATCAACGCCACACTGTAGGCGGAGAGGGCAGTAGTACCCACTTTCCCACCTTTATAGACCCGCCGAAAAATGGGGCCACTTTCTATGGCAGACAGTTTGAGCCAATGATCCAAAGCTTGAATGGGGCAATAGTGATCGGCTTGTATGATGGGAACCGTATCACCCATGCCTTCCTGGTCAGTTTTTGATTTCCTGATGCTGACGATCAGCCCCTGTTCTTTCCTTTCAAGGTCATCAACCTGAATGGATACCAACTCTGATCGGCGAAAAGCACCGGAAAAACCAAGTAACAGCAGTGCGCGATCACGGGCTCCTGCCAGGGTATCCACGTCAATGGGGTCAACCATGGCGCGGATACGTTCAGCTATAGCGGGTTCCTTCGCATTTGGAACTGTGCCATGTACACGTCTAATGCCGGCAAATGTGCCTTTGACCAGTTCACTGTTGGTAGGCGATTCAAGATCTGCCATGCGATGCGCCAGTCGAATAGCCGCCAGCCGACGACGTAAGGTGGCGGGAGACTTGCCCTGGTCAGCTTCTGATGAAAGAAACATGGCC
>NZ_JBHNMF010001249.1:0-753 GCF_048562965.1 Thiolapillus sp.
GCTCCGTACTTGTCTCCCAATGACTGGACGCCGCGTTTGGATGCCTACTTTGCTTCCCCTCTGGCGCTATGCGCACGACGGGTAAGCAGTGCGGCCTCGCGGCTACTGGGGACTACCAGCCCTCGCTTCGCTCTCCATGCCTGGCAGCGAAAGAAAACCAGCCCGTTCCTGTCTATCCCGTGCAATACATCCCCAACACCGAGGATGAAATCAGCCTGGTGGATATCTGGCTGACCTTCAGGAAGCACCGCAAGCTGTTTTTAAAGGTGGCCATCGGAGTTACCCTGCTGGGACTGATCGTCGCGCTGATCATGCCAAAATCTTACGACCTGCGTACCTCCATAGAGATCGGCACCGCCATTCGCGGGGACACACCCACTCCCATCGAAGCACCGGAAACGGTCAAAGCCAAGCTGGAAAACTCCCTGATACCCATGGTCATCCACCAGCTGAACAGTGCTGAAGAAGACGACACCATAGAATACAAGATCAGCACGACCATCCCCAAGAAAAGTGCATTGATCGTACTGACGAGCAAGACGACCACGGACGAAGAAACGCAGTACAAAAAACTGCACAACATGGTGATCGAGGCAATCACCAAGGATCATGCAAGAATCATCAACGTTCTGAACAAGCGTGTCTTCGACCTCGTGATAGATTTTGGGACATCCCAGTCCCCAAAATCGACTCGGCCTTTGACAACCTATTCGTGCCCCAGCCGTCCTGGTCACCAAGCACTACACAACAACT
>NZ_JBHNMF010001250.1:0-753 GCF_048562965.1 Thiolapillus sp.
CGTTCGGAGGCCTACTTTGTTTTCCCTCTGGCGCAAGGCACGCCGGGAAAACAGTGCGGCCTCGCGGCTACTGGGGTCTACCAGCCTTCGCTTCGCTCTCCATGGCTGGCAGCGGTTGAAAATAATGGTAAACAGCACGATCCAGAACACCATGCCGATACTGAAGAAGAACCACGAAATTTCATGATAGCCCAGGGGGGAACCTGCGATGGGAATAAGGACGTTGCCTACCACGGGGATGAACCAGGCCGGATTGATGTGATGTATTTCGAAATGCTCATGATGAATCCAAACGCGCATGACATACAGCGTGATGACAAAATGCAATATCACCCCGGTCAGCCATAATCCGTGGGCGAGGGGTTCACTCAAGGGCAGCAGCGCAATGGAGATCAGCAACAGACTGATGGATATGGCCGGGAAAAAGTTGAGCTTGACCGGGTTGTGCAATTCTGCGTTTACCGCCTGCCGGTAACGCACCATTTTCAGGGAGTAGAACAGCAGCAGGGTTACGAATGTTGCAACGGTAAGAGGTGCAAGCAGTTGTCCGAAAACAGCGGGCAGATTCAACACCTGACCGGCTTTTTGCCAGGCAATGGTCAAGCCTGCCATTCCCATGATCATGGAAAAAAACGATACAGGAAAATGTTTGAGCCTGGATGCATTCATGTGTTGAGCCTCAATGGCTGATAAAAACATAGTGAAATACTAGGTAATTAAGCAGTGTCAGGCATTGAAAAATATCAATAGCAG
>NZ_JBHNMF010001251.1:0-753 GCF_048562965.1 Thiolapillus sp.
GTTGGTGGCACAATACTGGCCCAACAGGTATTCCAGCACATAGGCAGGCACAATGGCGTTGCCTTTGACGGCCTTGACCAGATCCTTGCGAACCACCAGTCCCTGAAAGTGTTCATTGATTGTAACTACTCTCCCCCGAACGTAAATGTGGATGCCGAGACCATTAAAGATATTGCGGGCTACACTCCGATCGTGGATAACGCAATTTCTGCATACGATACTATCATTGCAGGGATCGATGGAGATTGGGAAGGTGTTGCTTGGGGAGTAGCCGGGACATTAGGTGGCGGCTGGTTGAAGGGGGCTAAGTTTGCTGCAAGGGGTTTAGGAAAAATTGATCCCAATAAACTAAATCATGTATTTGGGCAAGAAAAGCACAGGCTAGGTCAACTGCTGGATAAGTTTGGCGGCAATCAAGAAAAAGCATATCGAGCTTTGGATGATGCAGCTCAGCAAGCTCTTATGAGTGGAAAGCTAAACATCAAGAATGGCATCAATACTCAAACGCGAGTTAATGTTAACGGCGTCGAAGTCGATCTGGTTGGAGGTCGTGTTGTAAATGGGAGGTTCCAAATTGGTTCCGCTTCAAGGAGGGATATTCCATGATAAACTCCCACGAAATTAATGAATTCGAGTAACTACTCACCCCTATCAGCATAGAGCTGTCCCGAAAAGGCCATTTGAATGGCGACCAGCGGATTGTATCCCTGATTTGCCATGGTCTGCAGGTAACTGGAGATGCGGCAATAGGCC
>NZ_JBHNMF010001252.1:0-752 GCF_048562965.1 Thiolapillus sp.
CCGGGCAAAGGCCTGGAAAGAAAGCGAATCCAACAGATAGAAGGCCAGTTCCTCGTAACTCACTTGCCGGTATTGCTTGAGAATTGCACAGCGTAGCACTGATTCCACTGGCAGTCCTTTCCTGATCCTCATCTTGCAGGCGAGATTCCTTGCGCGCCATCTCAGAGGGGATACGGACGCCTATATTCCTTATCTTCACAAGTAGGGATTTATCATGCTGATACTTGTTACCTAGTTCCCGTCTATAAATGCCAAGTCATTGAAATTCACAAGCGTGTCTTCGGCCTCGTGATAGATTTTGGGACATCCCAGTCCCCAAAATCGACTCGGCCTTTGACAACCTATTTGTTCCCCAGCCGTCCTGGTCACCAAGCACTACGCAACAACTTCGCAAGCTCGTTGCTGCTCCGTACTTGCCTCCCAATGACTGGACGCCGCGTTCGGAGGCCTACTTTGTTTTCCCTCTGGCGCAAGGCACGCCGGGAAAACAGTGCGGCCTCGCGGCTACTGGGGTCTACCAGCCTTCGCTTCGCTCTCCATGGCTGGCAGCGAGTGAAGCCTAAAATGCCGGTGGTTTCGCGATATATGTAATATGTTGTTTTAAAAGGTATTATTTTATGGGAAACGGAGTATTTACAGCATAGCTATTCAATTGAAGTCGTGTTCGCGCTACCACTCTGATAACTTTCCTATTATCATTGGCTTGCCGCAGGGCTGTTCCCTCGCCTGAAAAGGCGGGGGGGGATTGAAAC
>NZ_JBHNMF010001253.1:0-751 GCF_048562965.1 Thiolapillus sp.
GCCTGGCGCGTCTGCGCAAGTTCGGCGCACGCAGCGAGAAACTGCCCTTCCAGGGTGAGCTGTTCGACGAAGCCGAGCTGGAAGTCTCGCTTGAGGAGGTGGAAAAGGAACTGGCCGAGGCAGAACCGAAAAAGCCGCGTAAGCGGCATACCAAGGCGGACGGCTTCGACGAGAACCTGCCGCGCATCCAGGTTCATCTTGAGCTGGACGCAGAGGAAAAGGCCGGAGCCCGTAAAACCTTCTTCAGCAAGGTCAAGGAAGAGCTGGACATCGTTCCGGCTCAGGCCCGGGTGATCGAATACTGGCAGGAAAAAGCCGTTTTCGATACCGAAGACGGCAGCCAGCAGGTCAAGGCCGCGCCACGGCCGGCACACCCGCTGGGCAAATGCCTCGCCAGCGTGCAGCTGCTGGCCTGGATTCTGGTGGCCAAGTATGCCGACGCCCTGCCGCTGTACCGGCTTGAAGGCATTCTCAAGCGCCATGGCGGCCGTATCAGCCGCACGACGATGGCCAACTGGATCATCCGCCTGGATGACGTATTCAAACCGTTGATCAACCTGCTGCGGGAACAGCAACTGAACGCGGACTACCTGCAAGCCGATGAGACCCGACTCCAGGTCCTCAAGGAAACCGGCAAATCGGCCCAGTCGGACAAATGGATGTGGGTGATCCGGGGCGGACCACCGGACCGACCGGCGGTGCTGTTCGAATACGATCCCTCACGCAGTGAGGCCGTGCCCCTGCGCCTGCT
>NZ_JBHNMF010001254.1:0-750 GCF_048562965.1 Thiolapillus sp.
CTAAATTGCCCTGTGTTTCTCTACATTGCGGTTTGTCGCACGATATAACGAAACTATTCAGCGTGCAACACCTATCACACACCGGATGACTATCGCCGTATCAGTCTTGTTTTCTGTTAGGGAAGCTCTGATCGAATCGACCAAACAGGGTAAAATACGCCTACCTCCCAGTACATAAGTACAGAGCCAAATGAAGCAACAAAGTTTCGCATCATTAACTTACGCCGCCAAGAAACGCAAGACGCGCAAAGAACGTTTTCTTGAACAAATGGAATCTTGCGTACCCTGGTTGGCTGTTGTAACGCAGGGGCGGCGAAGCCAATTCCTCCCAACCAACCGTGTTCTGAACGAATCAGGTAGCGCATTTGCCGGCCAACCAGTGTCGCAGCTTCCAGATAGTGTTCCGTGAGCATGAGTTCATTCCAGATGCGCATCTGCTCTGTATCTTGTACCGGCACCAGTTCAAGTGCGGCAATAGCATTGACTTCATCGGGTACAGCAACAGGAA
The DNA here is from genome assembly GCF_048562965.1 of Thiolapillus sp. NCBI lineage: Bacteria > Pseudomonadati > Pseudomonadota > Gammaproteobacteria > Chromatiales > Sedimenticolaceae > Thiolapillus > Thiolapillus sp. The sequence goes on from NZ_JBHNMF010001254.1 coordinate 509, forward strand.
GGGGTACCGATTCTGTCAAACGGCGGGGGGATTTTACTCCACTGACCTTGCGCTGCGCCTCGGGCAATGCAAAATGTCCCGATGCTTCCAGCTCTCGCAGTGCTTTCAGGCAGCCACTCGTTTGCAGGTCTCCTTTTGCATCAAGCGTGTCTTCGACCTCGTGATAGATTTTGGGACATCCCAGTCCCCAAAATCGACTCGGCCTTTGACAACCTATTGGTGCCCCAGCCGTCCTGGTCACC
>NZ_JBHNMF010001255.1:0-749 GCF_048562965.1 Thiolapillus sp.
GCAGCCCTGACCGCCATGGTGGTGCTGCTGATCATCTCGGTGCTGGTCATAGCCGCCCCCTGGCTGAGTCCCTTCGAATTCGACGCCATCGACTGGGACCTGATCTCCACGCCCCCCAGCCTGGAGAACGGCCATGTGTTCGGCACCGACAGCGTGGGCCGCGATCTGTTCGTGCGCACCCTGTACGGCGGACGCATGTCCCTCATGGTGGGCATCATCGCCACCCTGGTGAGCCTGGTCATCGGCATCAGCTGGGGAGCCACTGCGGGTTACATCGGTGGCCGGGTGGACGGCATCATGATGCGCATCGTGGATATCCTCTACGCCATGCCTTTCATGTTCTTCGTGATCCTGCTGATGGTGTTCTTCGGGCGCAACATTTATCTGATCTTCATTGCCATCGGCGCCATCAACTGGCTGGACATGGCGCGCATCGTGCGCGGCCAGACCCTGACCCTCACAAGCGTGTCTTCGGCCTCGTGATAGATTTTGGGACATCCCAGTCCCCAAAATCGACTCGGCCTTTGACAACCTATTTGTGCCCCAGCCGTCCTGGTCACCAAGCACTACGCAACAACTTCGCAAGCTCGTTGCTGCTCCGTACTTGGCTCCCAATGACTGGACGCCGCGTTCGGAGGCCTACTTTGTTTTCCCTCTGGCGCAAGGCACGCCGGGAAAACAGTGCGGCCTCGCGGCTACTGGGGTCTACCAGCCTTCGCTTCGCTCTCCATGGCTGGCAGCGATAGTAT
>NZ_JBHNMF010001256.1:0-748 GCF_048562965.1 Thiolapillus sp.
CTAACGCGATTTTTACTGCTCGTAATCCCTCGATATGGGGAGAAGGCACAACATCCTGTGCATCGGATTCCAAGAAATTTGGCTCCTGGGATCAGAACCTGATGACCGAATGGCACATTCGCTATGGTGGCCGTGGCGTCATGATCTACTGGCATGTGGAAAAGAAATCGACCTGCATCTACTCCCAGCTCAAGCGCTGTTCCTCGTCGGAGGTGGCAGCCATGATTGAAGGCGTTTTGCGCCACTGCACGGACATGGAGATTGACCGACAGTATGTCGATAGTCATGGCCAAAGTGAGGTCGCCTTTGCCTTCTCTCACTTGCTTGGGTTCGATTTGTTGCCACGCCTCAAGGCCATTGCCAGCCAAAAACTCTATCGTCCTGGTGACGATAAACCCGGCGATTACCCGAATCTGGAACCCATACTGACACGTCCTATCAATTGGGAACTGATCATCCAGCAATACGACGAGATGATCAAATATGCGACCGCGCTCAAGCAGGGCACCGCCGATCCAGAAGCCATACTGCGCCGTTTCACCCGAAACAACATCCAGCATCCCTACAAGGCGCTTGCCGAACTGGGCAAAGTGATCAAAACCATCTTTCTATGCCGATACATTGGTTCTGAAGAACTTCGCCAAGAGATCCACGAAGGGCTGAATGTCGTGGAAAACTGGAACAGCGCAAACGTATTCATCTTTTACGGCAAAGGCGGTGAAGTCGCGACCAACCGGCTGGAGGATCA
>NZ_JBHNMF010001257.1:0-748 GCF_048562965.1 Thiolapillus sp.
GTCCAATGCTCTGTAGGAGAGAGTTCGCCCCTGGAACAGTTGGATGGCGTCGAGCAACAGCAATACGGTGCGGTTGTCGATGGGCAGGGGTCTGGCTTCGTCCGTCCGCCAGCTCGTGCCCTTGGTCCTACCCTTGAGGAAAGGGAATCGATCGGGGTCGAACAGGGAGCCACCCAGCGCGGGCATGCGAAGTGCCTCGTGTTCGATGCCGCCATAGATGGCCCGGAAGATGGCCAGCAGACGCGACCAGGCATCCCGCCGGTGCGAGAGGATCTCCTCGGAGTGCAGCTCTGCCTGTTCCCGAAGCTGGATTCGCAGGGAGGAGACGGCGTAGTAGGCCTGGAAGCGTTCGTCCTTGACCACGTCCATCAACTCGCGCTCTTCGGCACTCAACAGGAACACCAGACGCATCATCACCGTGAGCGCCGCCTCGTAGAGCTCACCCGGCGGTATGCCTTTCAGGAGCTCTTGATTCCGGTCGTGATTGGCCCGATCGAGAGATTGGATCAGTACTTCCACGGCCCGCTGCACCTGCTTGCCCAGGGCATCGGTGACTTCGTCCTGGTGCTGCAGCGAATCGTCCAACAACGCAGGCAGTCGTCGATCCTTGGCATCGAAGAAACGATCGATGCCCAGCAGGGTGACGAAGGCCTGCAGAGTCATGGGCTCCTGCGACCACAGGCGGGCGTACCAACTGGCGAAGGTCGTCACTGCCCCCACGGGGGCATCGACCAACATCCAGCGTTCG
>NZ_JBHNMF010001258.1:0-746 GCF_048562965.1 Thiolapillus sp.
CCTATTGCCGCATCTCCAGTTACCTGCAGACCATGGCAAATCAGGGATACAATCCGCTGGTCGCCATTCAAATGGCCTTTTCGGGACAGCTCTATGCTGATAGGGGTGAGTAGTTACAGGCCTACTTTGTTTTCCCTCTGGCGCAAGGCACGCCGGGAAAACAGTGCGGCCTCGCGGCTACTGGGGTCTACCAGCCTTCGCTTCGCTCTCCATGGCTGGCAGCGCTGGATCAGCGCCAGGATGGCCTAGCCCGCATCGCTCACCGATCCCCTAGTTCCGGCGTTTTTGGGCGCCGGGACGTGGCCAAGATAGACCGATAGCCCATTTCTCGTGCCAAGGTACTCGCCGAGAGAAGTGATTCTCGTGTTTTTCGCTCTCCCGGGGCTCTGGAGGATGTTTTTTCGACGGAACAGATGCGTCGGCCCCTCAGCACCGGAGTCTGATCGGTTGTGTCAACGTTGCCGGATGTAATAGGGTTTATCCAGGGGGTGACCAAGCAGGGTGCTGCTTGAGATTGGCCAGGATCTGAGCGATGTCGCTGGCGTAGGGGGATGCTTCCGAGAAGGACAGCCAGACTTTGCGTACCGTCAGATGCAGACGGGCGCCGATTTTCAGCAGTTTCAGGCGGATCGTCGTGCTCTGGGCCTTGGCGAACGCCGTACCGGTCAGCCCTAGCCGACGCAGGCCATGCAGCAGGACATAGGCGAAAGAAGAGAAGTACAGCCGCAGTTGGTTCGCCCGCAGGG
>NZ_JBHNMF010001259.1:0-745 GCF_048562965.1 Thiolapillus sp.
ACATCCACCATGTGCTGCAGCACATTGGTGGGGCCAGTACAGTTGAAGAGATCGAGGCCCTGCTACCTTGGAACGTCACCCTCAGTAAGCTGCAAGAGGGCTGATTCTCTGGCGCTTACCCTCTGGCGCTATGCGCACGACGGGTAAGCAGTGTGGCCTCGCGGCTACTGGGGTCTACCAGCCTTTGCTTCGCTCTCCATGGCTGGCAGCGAAAGAGTTTCACATGTGAAACTTTTCTCTAGGCGTGGCAGGAAAACGGCGCCGTTTACTGCCAAAGTGACGCTCAATGTGGCATGAATGTCAGTTATACTCCTGCCATGAACGATATCGAGTGGATCTGGCAGCGTTCCGACTGGCCTAATTAAAACTTGGTAAACCACCGCCTCTGGCGGTGAGACACGAAAAGGCTCTGCCGTACCGGCGTGCGAAGTAAGAAAATGGCCTCCTTTGAACCGGCAAGTTCTATAGGAGGCCATTATGAGAGACTGGCAAAGCCAAGCTCACGTGAAGCATTATTGCAAATATCATGTAGTGTTTGTTCCGAAGTATCGAAGGAAATCGATTTACGGAATGCTGAGGAAAGAAATAGGAGGGATATTGAGGGAGTTGTATCGTCAGCAGGGTGTTGAATTGATAGAGGGTTACGCCAGCGTGACCACATTCACATGCTGTTGATGATTCCCCCAAATACAGTGTGGCAAACACCATCGGTTTTCTGAAAGGTAAATCAGCCATACGGATATTC
>NZ_JBHNMF010001260.1:0-745 GCF_048562965.1 Thiolapillus sp.
GGGCTGAGCCGGCCTCTGTTGCACCGCCAACCAGCCCTGGGTTATCGCTTGCTTAATCAGTGCCGCATCCTCTCCAGGTTTGGCCAGACATTCATCCTTCACCGATTGCGGAATGACAACCTCGCCAAACAATATCCTCAACAGCTCCAGTTGACCAACACCCGCAAAAGCAATCAGTGGCCCCGCATCTGCAACTATGATGCGAGCCATGCGCTGATGTCTGTTTGTTCCCGGTCTGTGGTTTCATCACTCCCCACGATCTCAATGCCCAACTCCCCGAGGAACTGGAGAAAAGAGGACATGGGCATACCACTGAGCCGGACAGCCCCTCCTAGAGACAAGGTGCCATCCTTGAACAAAGAAGCCGCCAACGCCGGCCGAACCGACTGCTCCGCATCGAACAGGAATTTGTCCAGGTGTACGATCAGGGCATTGGGCTCATCCCCTTTCAACACCAACACGGGCGACTCCTCCGCCTGCCGCAACGCAAGAGACGGATTTTTCTTCAGATTTCTGACATTGGTAGCGTGCATGCTCGTTTTCCTTTCAGACTACATGTGGCCAGCATACCATAGACCACAAGGCGTAGACTACGCACGGCATCTGTAATTCCATATCCAGAAAAACCGGATATGACTTCATACATGAGGATTTTCTGAAACATCGCCACGTAGCAATTGCCCGCAATACCATAGAGTTGGAAACTGGATGCTTTGAGCTACTACATTCGCCTGCACTCTAAGTA
>NZ_JBHNMF010001261.1:0-745 GCF_048562965.1 Thiolapillus sp.
CGCCGCGTTCGGAGGCCTACTTTGTTTTCCCTCTGGCGCAAGGCACGCCGGGAAAACAGTGCGGTCTCGCGGCTACTGGGGACTACCAGCCTTCGCTTCGCTCTCCATGGCTGGCAGCGATGGAGAACAACCAATGAAACAGACACTATTGACCCAACTTGCCGGTGGCACGCTGATCCTTGTCGCCGGCCTCGGCCTGGCCAATGCCGCCGATTGCCAGAAAAAATACTACAGCCCCGACTGGGTGGCTCAGCCACCCAAGGTGGATGTGTACAACTATGTCCGGGCAGAAACCGACCTGCAATTCAAGGGCTATTCCGAGAAATACAAGGCCTTCGGCAAGTTTGCCCACAGCAGAAAACCCTATGATGTCCACAAGCAAGTGACGCAGAGCGGCAACCGCGATACCCTGTATTCCTTTGGCGTATTCGATCTGTCCAAGTCACCACTGACCATCGAACTGCCGGAAATCGGCACCCGATACATCATGTTTGGCATCCGCACCTTCGCCGATCCCAACAGCAAGGAAGACCTGGCCAGGGCACACAAGCTGCAGGATGCTATGAGAGTCAGCCAGTCCGACCCGGGAGACCTGTCCGGCATTCCTGATTGGAACGAAAAGAAGATGATGGAGCTGCGCAAGGACTTCAACAACCTCGGCAGCACCCTGCCCGACAGCTCCACTTTCTTTGGCGTAAAATGCGACCGCTCCTATCTGCAGAATGCCCTGGGCGTAGCCGTAGGC
>NZ_JBHNMF010001262.1:0-743 GCF_048562965.1 Thiolapillus sp.
AATACCAGCGACACCATGGCCGTGGGAATCAGGCAGGGGATGTCAGTGTGCCGCAGCAAGCTGCGGGAGAGATGAGGGATTATGGCCCCTCGTCATCGGCATGCAGGTGCTGGTGACAAACCGCCTTATGCGGCGACGGTCAAAAGCCGTGGTCGTGAGCGATAAGGAAAAGGCGCCGCATAAGGCGTCAGGTGTGAAACAGGAAGACGAACAACCGTGAACTGCCGTTCAATTGTCGAAACTGCTGAGATGACATCAAAACCGGGGAGTGATGTTGCTCCGGGATCAGTGCAGACAGAGCCTGCTGATGGGCTGCATGGTGTCCGGCATAGAGGCAGCGTGATCCTGTTTCTGGCTCTCTCGTGGAACTGCGGGAACCTTCGATGGCAATGCCAAGGGAAAGGCGCAAGCTTACAAGGCAAGGCCGATAGTACCGATGTGCCATCAAGGGACGGAGCCGCTCGTAGTAGTGTTGAAGGGGCTGTAATGGCCGTGGAGCGAAGGGGCGGCGTCATTCAGTCGAGTTTGCTAGCCAACTGTGTAAGCAGGATGAGCCAGTGAGCGGGGCAAAGCCATTTGCGATTGCAAAATCTCTAGTCTGGGAGGCGTACAAAGACGTAAAAGCTAATTCTACTTTGTCATATTCCAAATTGCATAAATGGCAGGGCGAGGATATAATGCAACATATTGTTTTGAAAGGATAATTCATGATTATTTCCTGAAAGTACCTGCACCCCCTTCGA
>NZ_JBHNMF010001263.1:0-743 GCF_048562965.1 Thiolapillus sp.
GTACTGGCCGATCTATGGCGAGAATGATGAAATCTGCTTCACCTGGTCGGATAGTCGGGGCAGCGCACACATCGAACAACAGCTCGAGGGTTTTTCCGGTGTGCTGCTCAGCGACGGCTATACCGCCTATGACCGCTATGCCAGGAACAAGCCAGGGATCACCCAGGCCCAGTGCTGGGCACATACCCGGCGTTACTTCGAGCGGGCGAGCAAAAGTGATCCTGCCGCAGAAGAAGCGCTCATACTGATCGGCGGCCTCTACCGGGTAGAGCAGCAGATCCGGGAGAAGGAACTGGCGGGTGAGGAGAAACTCGCCTACCGCAGTCATCATGCACTACCGATCGTCGATGCCTTCTTTGGCTGGTGCCACAACCAATGCCAGCGGATGGACGTGCTCAACAGTGATCCCCTGGCCAAGGCGCTGGTGTATGCCGAGAACCACCGGGGACAACTGAAAGCCTATCTGAGTGACCCGGCGGTGCCCATCGACCGCTGCCAGCCATGGAGAGCGAAGCGAAGGCTGGTAGACCCCAGTAGCCGCGAGGCCGCACTGTTTTCCCGGCGTGCCTTGCGCCAGAGGGAAAACAAAGTAGGCCTCCGAACGCGGCGTCCAGTCATTGGGAGACAAGTACGGAGCAGCAACGAGCTTGCGAAGTTGTTGCGTAGTGCTGGGTGACCAGGACGGCTGGGGCACCAATAGGTTGTCAAAGGCCGAGTCGATTTTGGGGGCTGGGATGTCCCAA
>NZ_JBHNMF010001264.1:0-743 GCF_048562965.1 Thiolapillus sp.
GCAGGAAGACCGAATTAAACCGCTACCGAAACACCTGCGGTGGAGTATCCTGAAACGCGGGGATGTGGATCATCTAACAACAAACCAGCTCAAGGCATTGGCGGAACTGCTGGACCAAGGCTTGGATACGGCAACGGCGTGGCGTGTCAAAGAGCGGCTGCGCTGGATTCGTCTGGCAAAGACGCCACGGGCGGCCAAATGGCGGATTACTCGATTCATTGGCTATGCCCGTGAGTTGGTTGGTGAAAGCCCACTTCTGGAGCCTGTCCGCAAGGCGTTGGCGACCCTGGAAAAGCACGCCGAACGTGTAGTTCGTCGATGGACATCCATCTATACGAATGCCCGCATGGAGGGCTTGAACAGTCTATTTCAGGCAGTCAGGGCAAGAACCCGTGGTTACCGAAACACGAAAACCTTCATTACCATGATTTATATGATTGCCAGCCTGGCGGGTTCTATTCTCAAATCCACATGAAACGTCGAAGAGCCTTGATACGATCTACAGGTCTTTTCATGCTCAATCAATCAGCCCTTACAGGAGAGGTGCGTCTAGAAACAGCATCATCCTGCTGAAAGGTCTCGAAACAGGCGTTTTACACCGTTATTGAGGTTCTGCTTGCTCCTACCTCGTTATCTACGCATTAAGACCAGCCAAAATCATGGTGTGTTTGCCCCCCTGAGGCGCGCAGACCCCCACCTTGACGGGGTTGGCTGCCTCTATCTGGGGATTTTGGTTTTAGCAA
>NZ_JBHNMF010001265.1:0-742 GCF_048562965.1 Thiolapillus sp.
TGTTTCCCAATGTTTATGCCGCACCTGATAAAGATACAGGACTAAGTTCTGAAACCAATAATCGCATATTGTTGGAAATACCCTATATGGACAGGGAAGACTTGCTGGGCGTCATGCGTTTAAACTTGGAAAGTCTGGGGAAAATGGTCAATGCCATAGCAAACGATGATTTCAGGTCGGTGCAAGAAATCGCGGAACAAATGAGTTTCAACAAGAAAAAAGGAAAAGGGCTGTCACGCAGAGGAAATCCTGTATTTGCAGCGATGGGAGTCCGATTCCACGCCATTGATACGATTGAAGTGATGAAAGCTGCTGAAACCAAGGATCGAAAAGCAACTTTATACGCCATGTCAAAGATGATTGATACTTGCGTGTCTTGTCACTCGACATTCAGCGTCATCGAATGGCCAGACAACAAAATCTATAAGCGCCCAAAGCCAATTAAACTGGTGCTACCAAAGGAATATACAGACACTCATCAACCTGCCATACATTAACGATTAGGTGCCGGCGCTGCCAGCCATGGAGAGCGAAGCGAAGGCTGGTAGTCCCCAGTAGCCGCGAGGCCGCACTGTTTTCCCGGCGTGCCTTGCGCCAGAGGGAAAACAAAGTAGGTCTCCGAACGCGGCGTCCAGTCATTGGGAGACAAGTACGGAGCAGCAACGAGCTTGCGAAGTTGTTGCGTAGTGCTTGGTGACCAGGACGGCTGGGGCACCAATAGGTTGTCAAAGGCCGAGTCGAT
>NZ_JBHNMF010001266.1:0-740 GCF_048562965.1 Thiolapillus sp.
AATCCGTCACTTGCATAGCTTAGATTATATCTTGGAACCCTGCGCGAAGCCATCATTTATGCGCCTTCCTGCCCTATCTTCGGTACCGCTTGAACCGCCGCACCGACGCCAGGTCGATGCCCTCGATGATCAGCTTCAGGTCCGTCCAGCTCAATGCCTGTTTGTCCGCCCCCTGGGCATTGAAGTGGAAGCGTCCTGCCTCCAGGCGTTTGCTCCACAGGCAGTAGCCGCCCTGCTCGAAGTAGAGCACCTTCAGCTGGGTACGGCGGCGGTTGATGAACACGAACAGCTGGCCGCTGGTCGGATCCTCGATCAGCTTGTGCCGTACCAGGGCAGATAATCCATCGAAGGACTTGCGCATGTCCGTGGGCGGGGCATACAGCCACACCCGGACACCGGACTCGGGCAGCAGCATCGTCAGCCTTGGCGCAGCCGTAGACAGAGGCCGCTGCCCAGCTCCAACTCGATCTGCCAGCCACCGTCAGTGGCTGAACCCTGAGTCGGCAGCTCGATCCAGTCAGCGAGGGAGACTGTATCAATACTGGGGCTTGTGGGCGTAGCGGTAGAGGATGACTCAGTCTGGAGCTTGCGCCTCCAGTAGCTGAAGGTGGCCAGTGAAATCCCCTGCTGACCACAGAAGGCCTTCTGGGTCAGGCCGCTTGCTATCTGCTCGTCGATCAGTGCTTGCCATTCGGTCCTACTGCGTCGCTTGTTCATGTCGTGCTCCTGTTGGTGAATGC
>NZ_JBHNMF010001267.1:0-739 GCF_048562965.1 Thiolapillus sp.
CTCGGCCTTTGACAACCTATTGGTGCCCCAGCCGTCCTGGTCACCAAGCACTACGCAACAACTTCGCAAGCTCGTTGCTGCTCCGTACTTGGCTCCCATATGACTGGACGCCGCGTTCGGATGCCTACTTTGTTTTCCCTCTGGCGCAAGGCACGCCGGGAAAACAGTGCGGCCTCGCGGCTACTGGGGTCTACCAGCCTTCGCTTCGCTCTCCATGGCTGGCAGCGTTGGAAGCGCAACCGGCGATGCAATGCGGCTGATCCAGAAGCATGCAGGCAGGGCTATCTGTCGCCTTCGTTCTCGAAGGCGTTCTCAACGGGGACAGCCCGATCAGATGGCCAGCACGTGCGCGTAACAACGCGCCAGCGCCGCAAAGCCGGGATCACCCCGCCCAAAGCGCAGCACCCGGCGGCGACCGTGACGCACCAGCCGCACGGCCTTGTACATCATCTCCTGCATCACGGTACGGATGCGGCGTCGATGCAGGGCCTTGCGGATCGGCGCATCCGGACCGATCAGCGTGTTCTGGCCCACATAGCGCAGGATGTTGTAGGCCATCGCGGCCAGCGTCAGTACCAGGGCGTTGGTCTCGAATTTTCCCGAGGAGAGGCGTTCGATGTCCAGGTCGGTCTTGAACTCGCTGTGATACTGTTCCGAGGTGCCGCGTTGTTGGTAGAGGGTGATCAGTGCCTGGTAAGCGCCAAACAATCAGCCCTATTGCATTTTTTTGACAGGCGTG
>NZ_JBHNMF010001268.1:0-739 GCF_048562965.1 Thiolapillus sp.
TGCGCCCAGACAATTGGCTCCCGCTCAATCCGGGTGACCTGCTCGGAAGAGCCGGATGCGGGAAATCCGCACGTCCGGTTCTGTGAGGGTGAAAGCCAGCAATGGCCGATCTACTCGACTGCAAGCCAAAAAGGTCCAGGCCCTGAAACAGCACAAGAAGGGCCTGATGCAGCAGCTCTTCCCCGCCGAGGGCGAAACCACACCCCACCTGCGCTTTCCTGAGTTTCGGGAGGCGGGGGCGTGGGAGGTGAAGCGTTTGGGGGAAGTTTGCATTATCTGCAATGGATCTTCCAATGCACAAGATCATGTAGATGATGGTGCTTATCCCCTATTTGATAGATCTGAAGAAATAAAGCGATCAAGTCGTTATTTGTTTGATGCTGAAGCTGTGATTATCCCGGGCGAGGGAATGAGATTCATCCCTAAATATTATTGTGGAAAATTTGACTTGCATCAACGCGCCTATGCATTATCAGATTTTCGTGAAGTCGGAAAGTTTATTTACTATCAATTAGGTGCACTAAAAGGTGTTCTGGCTTCAAAAGCTGTAATGTCTACCGTCCTATCGCTTCGGATGCCGATTCTTGAAACTTTCAAGTTGGTTATTCCGTCATCAGGAGAACAACAAAAAATCGCCCACTGCCTCTCCTCCCTTGATGAGGTGATCGGGCTGGAGTCGCACAAGCTCGACGCCCTCAAGAACCTCAAGAAAGGCCTGATGCAGCAGCTTTTCCCGCAG
>NZ_JBHNMF010001269.1:0-739 GCF_048562965.1 Thiolapillus sp.
GCCTACTTTGTTTTCCCTCTGGCGCAAGGCACGCCGGGAAAACAGTGCGGCCTCGCGGCTACTGGGGTCTACCAGCCTTCGCTTCGCTCTCCATGGCTGGCAGCGAGCGTGAGATGTCCGCCAGCCTGTCTTCCATCTCGCTCACCGGCAGCGGCCGGGAGAACAGATAGCCCTGCATGTAGCCACAGCCGGCTTCCCTGAGAAACTGGCGCTGCTCGTCCGTTTCCACGCCCTCGGCCACTACCCGGATGCCCAAGCTGTCCGCCATGGCAAGAATGGCCGTAACCAGGGAGACGTCCTCGTTGTCATCGGGCAGATCACTGACAAATGCCCGGTCTATCTTCAGAAAATCCACGGGGAAACTTTTCAGGTAACTCAGGGACGAATAACCGGTACCAAAATCATCCACCGCCAGCCTGACGCCGCATGACTTGAGCTCATTGAGCCACCTGACCGCCTGATCCGACTCCTTCATCAGCAGGTTCTCGGCAATCTCGAGCGTCAGGTAACGGGAAGACAGACCACTTCGGTCAAGAATCTGCTGCAGCATGTCCGCGCCAAAGCCCTGATCATGCTGACGCACGGACAGGTTGACCGACAGGCTCAGCCTAACACCGAACTTTTCCTGCCACTGCCGCATCTGTCCACAGGCTTTTGCAAAAACCCATTCCCCGATAGCACCAATCAGCCCGGTTTCCTCGGCCAGGGGAATAAACCGGTCAGGGCTGATCATACCTAG
>NZ_JBHNMF010001270.1:0-737 GCF_048562965.1 Thiolapillus sp.
GCGCCCCGGGGCGCCCAGACAACACATATTCTGACTTAGAGGAACCCTATGACTGCGCTGGTTATCGTGGAATCGCCCAACAAGGTTAAAAAGATACAGAAATATCTGGGCACGGGTTATGTGGTGGCCGCTTCCGTAGGGCACTTCAGGGATTTGCCGCAAAAGGAAATGGGCGTGGCGCCGCCGCGTTTCATTCCCAAGTACGTCATCACCAACATGCGCGTGGTGAGCAACCTGCAGCAGAAGTCCAAAGATGCAGAGATGGTGTACCTGGCCACCGACCCGGATCGCGAAGGTGAGGCTATCGCCTATCATCTTCGTGAAGCGCTGCGCCTGAAGAATTATCGACGTATCGCGTTTCACGAAATCACCGAGAAGGCGGTCAAGGCCTCCTTGGCTGAGGCCGGGGATATCGACATGGGACTGGTGGCCGCACAGGAGGGGCGGCGGGTCATGGATCGCCTGGTGGGATACCGGGTGTCCGGGCCTTTGTCTGATCGACTGCAACAGCGGGCATCCGCAGGCAGAGTGCAGACGCCCGCGCTGCGCCTGGTGGTGGACCGGGAAAACGAAATACGCGCATTCGTCCCCACCAACTATTTTGAGGTGGTGGCGACATTCGAGGCGGAAACCGGAAAATGGGAAGCGAAGTGGGACAGCAAACCCTATCTCAAGGCGGGGCAGGACTATTTTCAGGATGAAGCGTTTGCAAACAGTGTGGCCACACTGCGCGAGTT
>NZ_JBHNMF010001271.1:0-736 GCF_048562965.1 Thiolapillus sp.
CCTTGGACGAGAATAACGCTATTGCCGTGGCAGCAGATCTGGCGCACTTGCTGAAAGACCAGGATCGTCTCAAGACCATCATCTCCTCCCATCACACAGTATTCTTCAATGTGCTGTGCAATGAGATGAAAAGGGCTCTGCGCTATTTTCTCGCCAAGGCGGAATCGGGTTACGAGCTACGCGATACTACCGACACACCCCACTTTTATCACGTCGCCATGCTCAAGGAGCTGCACCGAGTTGCGAAAACTGGTGAGATTTACACCTATCACTTCACGATTCTGCGCAGCATCATGGAAAAGACTGCGACCTTCCATGGCTTTAGCTGCTTGGGCGAAATCATCAAACGCGAACCAAACGACGAAGACGGTGAGCTTCATGCTCGGTATGTCAATCTCCTGAGCCACGGAAATCATTCTCTTTTCGAACCGGTGGATATGATGGAAGAGAACAAGCGGATCTTCCGCAAGATATTGAACAACCTCATGAACAACTACCGATTCAACCCAAAACTTTTTCCCTGAAGCGGCGACCGAGGAAACAGCAGCATGACCGAGCAAGACAAAATACAATTGGGCAAGACCCTCTGGGGCATTGCCAACGACCTGCGCGGTGCGATGAATGCCGACGATTTCCGCGATTACATGCTGTCGTTCCTCTTTCTGCGCTATCTGTCGGACAACTACGAGGAGGCCGCACAAAAGGAACTGGGTCCCGACTGGCCAGCGCAGGATGA
>NZ_JBHNMF010001272.1:0-735 GCF_048562965.1 Thiolapillus sp.
CGACAATGCCAGGCCGGCTGCAAAGCCGCCCAGCAGTTCCGGAGCTCCCATTTCATGTGCCAGCCATGCAAACAGCAATACCAGCGACACCATGGCCGTGGGAATCAGGCAGGGGATGTCACTGATGTCGTCAAAGTGTTTTATCAGCAGGGAGATGAGCTTAGCGGCGATGGGCGCGAGTATGAAAAACAGGCCGATGAACGCCAGTACCTTGCTGGTGTTGGCCAGGGTAATACCACCGGCAATGGAAAATTCGTACAGCAGTGCCAGCAGTACGACACCAAGTACATCATCGAGAACGGCTGCACCAAGCACGATTTGACCTTCCCGTGTGTTGCGCTGGTGCAGATCTGTCAGCACACGTATGGTGATGCCGATGCTGGTGGCCGTCAGTGCGCCTCCGATGAACAGCGATACCAGGACCGACAAATCAAACAGCTGGTGGGCGAGGAAGAATCCCAGTACGAAAGGAATGAGGAAACCACCAAAGGCAACGATGGATGAGCTGCGCCCGGTCCGCATGAGCTTGCGGATATCGGTTTCCAGTCCCACTTCGAACAGCAGCAGCAGGATACCGATTTCTGCCAGCAGTTTGATCACCTCGCCAGGCTGCAGCTAGCCCGGAAATTTCACCGCCCCACTGGAAATAGGCCTCTTTTTGTTGCATAAAGTAAGGGTTACCAATCACTTACCAGCAACAAAACAAAGAGGCCTATGAATACAGAGTGTAAACCA
>NZ_JBHNMF010001273.1:0-735 GCF_048562965.1 Thiolapillus sp.
GCCGAAAGTACTATACCGCAGTTCCTGTTGCTCGCAGTAGGCCTTCTGGGTCAGGTCCGATACCTGCCAGGCGGTGACGTGATCCTGCCAGAAGGTGATGCGGTCAGTACTGTCGGTCGGAGCCATGGCATTCTCCTGCGTTGTGGTGGGACAGGAGAAAGTCTGTGGCTGATGGTGTTCTGAAAAAAGGTGTCGATTCTGGGGCGCTTACGATGGAAATACAGGCCGATCCTTTCACAGGCCTGTCTGCAACGGATCTGGAAGGCAGGCCGATTTCGTCTGTCGCCCGATGACACTCTTCACACAGGACCACGTCATCTAAGTTCCTAAGTTATTGATAAGGCGGGGTGGTGTCTGATCGGAAAACCTCGGAGGCACGTCTGCATGGATGCAGGAGGTAGCGCGAAGCAGGAAGCCAGAGCCGAGGGATGCCGACGCGGAGCCTACGATGTACAAGGATGTACGAGTGCCGCGATGGCAGGATGCCAAAGAGCTGCCATGGATGTATTTACGGCGTTTTTCCAATCAGACACCACCCCGGCCAAGATTTAGATGATGGGCCCCTGCCTATTCACACACCCCCCATTTCCCTACAGGGTGTAGCTGTACTATAGTTACTGAAGTTTCACCATTATTTTCACTTCCCTGATCTTGCAAACTCAAGCCACCATGCGTAGCAGAAGGGAGACGAAAGTATTTTGCCGGCATTTCTCCCGGTCTGGCCAAAGTCTGAGA
>NZ_JBHNMF010001274.1:0-733 GCF_048562965.1 Thiolapillus sp.
GTGTTGGGTCAATAGCATAGACTCGGCGTACTATGATGTCAAGCCTCTACAGACATGAAAAAGCGATTGTAGATCCATGGAGGCAGGCTTGTACTCATCTTAGGGGTGAGTAGTTACGATCGCTGAAAGACTCCCACAAATTTTCCCTGAAGGTACAGAGCACCGAAATTACCTCATCCGAGAAATGGCAGCCAAAACCATTTATGTGATGTTTTACGCTGGAGCCATTGAAGGATCTGACTGCTGGGTGCGCCCTAGCCAGGTCACAGACATGACAGATGAGCAAGCTCTACTAACCGATACCGAAAGCCGGAAAGCATGGGTAAAAATCAAGCGTGTCTTCGGCCTCGTGATAGATTTTGGGACATCCTAGTCCCCAAAATCGACTCGGCCTTTGACAACCTATTGGTGCCCCAGCCGTCCTGGTCACCAAGCACTGCGCAACAACTTCGCAAGCTCGTTGCTGCTCCGTACTTGTCTCCCAATGACTGGACGCCGCGTTCGTAGGCCTACTTTGTTTTCCCTCTGGCGCAAGGCACGCCGGGAAAACAGTGCGGTCTCGCGGCTACTGGGGACTACCAGCCTTCGCTTCGCTCTCCATGGCTGGCAGCGGATGCTTTCCAATAAGAAAAAGAAACCTGGAAACCCTTGGTATGCTGCAAATAGTCGGGAGCCAGTACGGGATGAAACCATCCGAACAGGGTTAATTCCCTTACAAGCCGTTGTAGTTCGT
>NZ_JBHNMF010001275.1:0-731 GCF_048562965.1 Thiolapillus sp.
CCCCGAATATGTAATAGCTGGTTGGCCTGCTGACTGGCGAGCTGGTTGGCGTAACCAATGGCCTCCATCTGGCCCACTGCCCCGGTGGCCGCAGACTGGAGTCGCTCCAGCTGCCTGGCATCGTCCTCTATCGCATTTTGTTGCTGCTCCAGGCCCTCGAACAATGCGCGGTTGGCTCGCTGCTGTGATTCGTAGCCCAGCGACCGTGTCTCTTCGAGCTTTGTTAACTCGGTCGCTGTACAACCGCCGCTGCCGTTGAAGCACGGCGAATTCATGTAGTCATCGAGATCCCCGAATTTTTTCAGGTAGCTGTCCAGGCTGCCCAACCGGGTTTTATAGAATTGCAGGGTATCGATCGCGCCCCGAAGTCTGTTCATCGTCGTCGTGGCGTCATCCCAGATATTCATGGCCGGGGCCATCGTGTTCTGTAGCTGATTCGCGTACTGGTCCAGCTGCGTTTTATACTCCTCAACCTGCTTGAGGGTTTGCGTAACGTTCTCGATGGTGTTGGTGATGTTTTGGTTCAGGTTGGCCCCATCAATAACAGGGATGCCGGCATTCGGGTTCGCCGACATTCCAATCAATATCGCCAACATAAATGCCTTTACGTTTACTTTGATCCTCATGGTCTGATCTCCTTATTTTAGCCGCTAAAATTTACTTTCAGTAATCGAATGCCTGGTACGGCTTTGAAAATGCCATATCCTTCGTGACAATGACGTTGAAACGGA
>NZ_JBHNMF010001276.1:0-731 GCF_048562965.1 Thiolapillus sp.
TGAAACTCTAAACTCTAGTTAAGAGGGTATAAAATGAAAACAACGGTGAAAATTGACGCGTTAAAGACGCTAATGGAACCCGATCTGCGGAACCTTGGGATCGAAACGTTCCCCATCCAGCTGGGCAACGAAGAGTGGATAACGCTGGATGGGATCGAGAACCTGGAAAACGCTGAATGGATTGGCATTACGAGTAGCCCTAACCAACGCCGGGGGTTGATGATGCGCCGCAAGGGGTTACAGGCAGACAGTTGGACCCAAGGCTGGGTGTCCGATAATGTACCGCCTTGGCCGGCCATCATGTGGTTTAAGGTGGAGGAAGGAACAATTAAAGACATCGGATTGTATGGTGAACCCGGCATAGGGTTTGGAATGGTGTTTGTTGCAAAGAGAGCCTCGACGTTTTGAGTGGAATTCACCTTGGAACTTGTGGCAGTGTATCCGGTAAATCAGCAATGAGGAGCCGGTATGGCTGGCAGCGGTCGAGTAGATGGGCGTATCTCGCCAGACGCTCTATCGCTATGTCGGCCCGGACGGTGAGTTAAGGGAATACGGTAAACAAGTGCCGGGTGAATAAGCAGAGTGATTTTATGCAGGAATTTACTGTTTGAGGTGGATCCGCGAGGGCGAAACCGTAAGTTTCTGTTCAAATGCCTCCGCTAGTCCAATTTGGTTCTTCCGTTAATATTGATGTTGTTTCAATCCACCCCCGCCTTTTCAGGCGAGGGAAC
>NZ_JBHNMF010001277.1:0-730 GCF_048562965.1 Thiolapillus sp.
TGCCGCCTTGGCATGTCCCAGCAAGGCCTGATTGATCTTCTCCCAGGTCACATCACTGATACGGCTGATGGTTCGCTGTAAAACCGCTTTCCTGGGAATGATCTCCAGGGGCAACCGGGCTGTCGGGTTCCATGTGGTCATATTCCAAGAAGGAGTTATCCTTTATTCCGAACCCGCCAGATATTGAATGACTGGCTCAAGCAAAAGCAGGAGGAAGCAACGCCATGGCCATCCATCCACAAGCCCGTACAACGCCACAGATTCGTTCTGAGATCAAGGCTCAACGTGATCGTAAGCAGGTGGCTCTTGCCAAGCAATACAATGTTACATCACAGAGTATCCGGAAATGGCAAAACCGGGATGAGTTCACCGACAAAAGCCTTCGTCCAGTTCCTGTCCAACCCATGGGGTCCATCTCTGGGTGCAGGTCTTTACCGATGCCAAGATCAAGTGTGTCTTCGGCCTCGTGATAGATTTTGGGGACTGGGATGTCCCAAAATCTATCACGAGGCCGAAGACACGCTTGCTCCATGGCTGGCAGCGGACGACTGCCATGTTCGACCGCATCACCCATCACTGCGACATCATCGAAACTGGCAATGAATCCTACCGGGTAACTACTCACCCCTATCAGCATAGAGCTGTCCCGAAAAGGCCATTTGAATGGCGACCAGCGGATTGTATCCCTGATTTGCCATGGTCTGCAGGTAACTGGAGATGCGGCAATAGG
>NZ_JBHNMF010001278.1:0-728 GCF_048562965.1 Thiolapillus sp.
AACAATCATTGAGAGTGGGCAGAGAGAGTAGGAAATGAGTTACCCGAGAGAGCGGAAAGAAGCCGTTCTGAAGAAGATGCTTCCGCCGAACAACAAAACGATCCCTGAGATATCAAAAGAAGAAGGGATCAGCGAAGGGACACTGTACAACTGGAGAAAGGCCGCCCGTGCTGAAGGTCGTTTGATGCCGGATGGAGATACCACGCCAAAGGGCTGGTGTGCAGCTGATAAGTTTGCAGCGGTTGTCGAGACGGCTTCAATGAATGAAGCCGAGGTTTCAGCTTACTGTCATGAGCGAGGGCTGTATGCCGAACAGATCAGCGAGTGGCGAGCCGCGTGTGAGCAGGCGAATGACTGGGAGCGCCATCAAAACAAACAATTGAAAGCTATCCGCAAGGCGGATGAGAAGCGGATCAAGGAGTTGGAGCGGGATCTCAAACGGAAAGAGAAGGCGCTGGTAGAAACCGCTGCCTTATTGGTGCTAAGAAAAAAAGCCCAGGCGATCTGGGGGGCACAGAGGAAGAATGATCAATGTCCCAGATCGCCGTAGAGCCGTTGAATTGATCAATGAAGCCGTAGAGGCTGGTGCGTCGAAGAAGAAAGCCTGTAGTGAACTGGAGATCAGTTCGCGCACCTATAGGCGCTGGACCCAGTGCGGCAGTGTCAAAGCCGATGGCCGCCCAGACGCAGAACGCCCGGCGCCTGCGAACAAGCTGATGCCAGAGGAA
>NZ_JBHNMF010001279.1:0-728 GCF_048562965.1 Thiolapillus sp.
TCCATAGCGGCCTCCAGAAGTTTGTGTTGATTTCTCTTCTGAGAGGCCGCGCCTTGCTATGTCAACTATTTTTTGAGATTTTTAGTGGTTTTTCTCCTCTGAAACTCTAAACTCTAGTTTTAAAGGATTGACGCCTTATCTTCCATTACAGGCAATGGATGAACTGGCAAAGTGTGAACGCGTTGAAATGCCACGGATACCCGCACCTTTTTGGCCTGAGGGTGAAGAGAAAGCCAGGGAATGGCTGGAGACTGACGAAAAAGTGAGAAAGTTGCGAAGCATGGGTGCCTGGAGTGACCTCAATGATCGCATTGCTGGTTTTTCACCCTACTTTCGGTCTGTTGAGCATTCGGCCCAGATAAAGGGCAGCCTGCTCACTCGCCGCGAAAAAGCGTTCAAGGAAGGACGAATCAATTTGCTTAGCTGTTCCACGACTATGGAGATGGGCGTGGATATTGGCGGTCTATCTGCCGTGGCCATGAACAATGTGCCACCTCATCCGGCAAACTTCTTGCAGCGCGCAGGCAGGGCCGGTAGGCGGGGTGAGACGTCGGCATTGAGCTTTACTCTCTGCAAAAGCACCCCACAAGGGGAGGCTGTATTCAATAATCCATTATGGGCGTTTACGACGGCGTTGAGTGTTCCCCAAGTAGCACTGCAAAGCGGTCGTATTATCCAGCGCCATGTGAATGCTTTGTCCCTGACTCAATTCCTGGTTCAAAATACAA
>NZ_JBHNMF010001280.1:0-728 GCF_048562965.1 Thiolapillus sp.
CACCAGAACAATCCCGCAAGAAATCTTTGATGGCACCGACAATTCTTTGGTAGTTGTACCCACGAACAATCAGATGATGGCGGCAAATAACAACCTCATCTATGCCGTAAGTTTCCTCTAATCATCTTGGCGTACACACCTCTATATCAAACGATTCCTCACCCTCTTTTCCTTCGGGACGAGTTATAACTGAAAGTGGTGTTTGAAAGGAATTGAAAAAAAGCGGCGTATCTGGTTGATTTGAAGCTGCGAAGCAATCAAACAACCAAAAGGATACGCCACCATGAACAAGAATACCGTCGTTTCGTTCCAAGATCGAGAGCAGAATTCAGATCCGTTGAACGCTCTGCTCAGGACAGGCGCCAGAAAGCTGATTGAACAGGCCATTGAGGCAGAGTTGCAGGAATTGCTATCCCATTATGCAGGACAACAGACTGACAGCGGCCATGCTGCTGTCGTGCGCAATGGTTACCTGCCAGAGCGGGCCATACAGACCGGGATTGGCCCGGTAACGGTGAAGATTCCCAAGGTACGTTCAAGGACGGGTGAACCGATCACCTTCCGCTCTGCACTGGTACCTCCGTATATCCGCAAGAGCCGCTCGCTGCGTAAGCTTCCCCGTCAAGTGGACAGCTCAAAAGTAGAGATTCTGGCCTTTTCAAGGGCCTCAATGGGTGTCATCCCACCGAGACTGTCGTGATCTCGCTCTTCGTTGTATTCCAGCATCC
>NZ_JBHNMF010001281.1:0-728 GCF_048562965.1 Thiolapillus sp.
AATCGACGAACCAGGACTTGAAGATGGCGCGGGCGATGGATTCGAGGGTTTGGGCCATCTGTCGGTTCAGCTCGATCTTGTCGTCCAGCGAGCCGAGGATGTGGGCGATGGCGCGTTGTTCATACAACCCAGGAACAAGTATCTTGCGCGCATGTGCAGCATCCCTGTTTAGACCAGGTACTGCACTATCTGTATTCATGTGCTCAAGTCCAAGGGACTCAAGCAAATAATAAGTAAAACGTAGATCTCTATCTTCCGAATTAGTAACATAAAACGTCGTATCAATCGACCAGAAAGGTAGTGCTACATAATGGATTGCACCAACAGTACCTTTTCTCCCAATTACAATCCCTTCGCCCTTGACCAAGGGCTTATTGTGAAAACCAACAGGGCCATTGGAACCATAAACTTGATAGGTGCCTTGCTTCCTCCTTTTCTCAGGAAGATTCTTCCCATAAGTAAGTGGACAAAACTCTCCTACCGTTGTTTTCAGCCACTTACCCCCCATAGCCCAACCCCTCCATATTCTTCTTGATCACCGTATCCAGTTCCTCCGCCTTCTTCATCTGTTCATAAAGTACCCCGGTTAGCTCAGCCATCTTGTCATTGAATGATTCCTCGTCATCTTCCTCAACTGCCGCCCCTACATATCGCCCTGGCGTCAGCACGAACCCGTGCTTCTCCACTTCTTCCAGTTCCGCTGAATAACAGAACCCCAATACATCCTC
>NZ_JBHNMF010001282.1:0-727 GCF_048562965.1 Thiolapillus sp.
CCTCCACCATGTGCTGCAGCACATCGGCAATGCCAGGACGGTTGAGGACATTGAAGCCCTGCTACCCTGGAACACGCCTGTCAAAAAAATGCAATAGGGCTGATTGTTTGGCGCTTACTTTCGCCCTACTGGGCCGGTCAGTTTCTGGATAGGTGGTGTACGAAAACGATGCGATCGAAAATCGAGCCGATGAAGAAAGTGGCCCGGATGCTGCGAGGTCATCGGCCGCTGTTGCTCAACTGGTTCCGGGCCAGGGGGCAGCTTTCCAGTGGTGTTGTGGAGGGTTTCAACACCAAGGCAAAACTGACCTCCAGAAAATCCTTCGGTTTTCGGACGTATCGGGGCGCGGAAATCGCTTTGTATCATGCACTTGCTGCTTTACCCGAGCCTGAGTTTACCCACAAATTCTGCTGAGGAGCCTAATTATTGGGCTATCTGGATGATCAGACCGTCAGGCAACTGTGTTGCCATTCGCCCTAGCGAAAGGACAATCCCACAACGGCAGGGCAGATCCGTAAAGGACTGCTACTGATTTTTCACCATGTCCCTGTCCGGCAGTGGTGGAACCGTAAATGCAGACAATTCGAACCGCCCAATTGGCGAGGAAGTGAGCAGGATGCAGCAATCAGCGTATAGAACAAGCTCTAACGGGCAGTATGAACAAAATAGCAACTTTATTTCACCCGAAAATATACGGTGGAACAATGTTGCTTACTCTAAACTCTAG
>NZ_JBHNMF010001283.1:0-727 GCF_048562965.1 Thiolapillus sp.
CTGGCGGAGATGATCAGCCGCTACACGGTGCTGATCCAGAGTGAGCGCAAGCTGATGATGATGCGTCCCTATCAGATCTATGCTGTGCAGGCCATTGTCGATTGCATTCAGCAGAACCGCGGTAACGGCTATATCTGGCATACCACCGGCAGCGGCAAGACCCTCACCTCCTTCAAGGCGTCCACCCTGCTCAAGGACAACCCGGACATTGAGAAATGCCTGTTTGTGGTGGACCGAAAAGACCTTGACCGCCAGACCCGGCAGGAATTCAACCGTTTCCAGCCCGGTTGTGTGGAGGAAAACACCAACACCGAAACCCTGGTACAGCGCCTGCTGTCTGACGATTACACCGACAAGGTCATCGTCACCACCATCCAGAAGCTCGGCCTGGCGCTGGATGCCAACCACAGGCAGCCGTACAGGCAGCGACTCGAACCGCTGCGCGATAAGCGCATGGTCTTCATCTTCGACGAATGTCACCGCTCCCAGTTTGGCGAGAACCACAGGGCCATCCGTGAGTGCTTCCCCAATGCCCAGCTCTTTGGTTTCACCGGCACGCCCATTTTTCCCGAGAACGCCACCTACCGCACCATCGAAGGCGAAGCGGCCCGCATGGTCACCACCGCCGACATCTTCGGGAAGCAACTGCACGCTTATACCATCACCCACGCCATCGACGACGGCAACGTGCTGCGCTTCCATGTGGACTATTTCAAGGGCGGGGGTG
>NZ_JBHNMF010001284.1:0-727 GCF_048562965.1 Thiolapillus sp.
GGCCTATTGCCGCATCTCCAGTTACCTGCAGACCATGGCAAATCAGGGATACAATCCGCTGGTCGCCATTCAAATGGCCTTTTCGGGACAGCTCTATGCTGATAGGGGTGAGTAGTTACTATCAAGATACGTTATTCAGCACGGTAAGTCCTGCAGACCGGGTGCCTAAAGATCATCCCTTGCGCCCCATTCGCCAACTTGTTGACACAGCATTGTTGGCATTGGAAGAGGATTTTGATGCCCTTTATGCCGAAGCCGGGCGCGACTCCATTCCACCAGAGAAACTATTGCGTGCGCAATTATTGATGGTGTTCTACACCATACGCAGCGAACGGCAGTTGATGGAGCAATTGGACTATAACCTGCTGTTTCGTTGGTTCGTGGGTTTTTCCATAGAGGATCCGGTTTGGCATCATTCTACATTCACCAAGAACCGGGACCGTTTGCTCGAAGGCGACATTGCCCGCCAGTTCTTTGCCCAAGTCCTGGCGCAAGCGGATCAGGCTCATTTGCTTTCCAAAGAGCATTTCAGCGTGGATTTTCGGGGTCAGAAGCGCAAGCGGGATACCCATGAATCCAAAACGGACCCGGATGCGTTTATGTATCGCAAGCGTGTCTTCGACCTCGTGATAGATTTTGGGACATCCCAGTCCCCAAAATCGACTCGGCCTTTGACAACCTATTGGTGCCCCAGCCGTCCTGGTCACCAAGCACTACGCAACAACTT
>NZ_JBHNMF010001285.1:0-727 GCF_048562965.1 Thiolapillus sp.
GGCCTATTGCCGCATCTCCAGTTACCTGCAGACCATGGCAAATCAGGGATACAATCCGCTGGTCGCCATTCAAATGGCCTTTTCGGGACAGCTCTATGCTGATAGGGGTGAGTAGTTACCCGCACGTTTAGAATAGATGACGAGGTCGTACCCTATGTGAATGACACACTAGCAGATTCGGTGAAGGAAGATGCGTTCTGCGAAGAAGGCGATATTGTCCTTGCCGATGCGTCTGAGGATGTTGATGACATCGGCAAGGCTATTGAGATAGTCGACATAGGTGGTCAGCGGCTGGTTTCTGGCCTTCACACGATCTTGGCAAGTCGGATTGACCATCGAATTGTCGTTGGTTTTGGAGCGTACCTGTATGCATCCAGCGGGGTCAGAAAGCAAATTCAACAACGTGCGCAAGGAGCCAAGGTTCTTGGTATTTCAAAGACACAGCTTGCCGAGGTGGAGCTAGCGTATCCGACGGAAGCCCGCGAACAACAAAAAATCGCCCACTGCCTCTCCTCCCTTGATGAGGTGATCGGGCTGGAGTCGCACAAGCTCGACGCCCTCAAGAACCTCAAGAAAGGCCTGATGCAGCAGCTTTTCCCGCAGGATGTGGCATAGATGCAACCTTCTGTGCCGAACGGCCTTCTTCGCTCTGATCTGGACGGCAAGGGTCTGTTGCCGCAGGTAACGCAGGCCAGCCATTCTGAGCTTTCCGAGGCTGATCAATATC
>NZ_JBHNMF010001286.1:0-725 GCF_048562965.1 Thiolapillus sp.
CCGCAGGCGAAGCGAACAGCCCGGCCCGCAACGCGGGGGATGCGCACAACGCATATAAACGGTAAAATTAACAGTTAAAAAGGGCTTTCGATATATCGAAACAACAAGCGCGGGGATTTTAGCCGCTAAAATTAACGATCCGGACGAGACAGGAACGCGGTGTACAAATACATATTTTTCACGAATGTGCTCAAGTGTCTTGAAGAGCGCGACATGACAAAGCAGGAACTGTCAGATCGTTCGGGCGTGTCTATCTCATTTCTATCTGACCTTACAACCGGGAAGGGCAATCCATCCCTAGAAAAAATGGCAGCGATTGCCAACGCATTAGAGGTCCCACTTCCACTATTGCTCGAATCCACGGACATGGACACCAAGACATTGGAGGAGTTGGCCGGCAAGAAGGTAAAAAGCAGCTTACCTCACGGCTTTGTAAGGGTATGCGCGGTCCTGCCTGAACACCAGGCATTCATCGTGAGGCGCTGGGAACAGCACGCGAGAAAGAAAGACAAGGGTTAAACGCCAAGAAGAGTAATTAAGGGAGAAAGTAACGAAGGGAAGCTGATCAAACAGCCCAGCGCAGTTTTATCGGCTAAAAAAATCACCTAACAGAAAACAAGACTGATACGGCGATAGTCATCCGGTGTGTGATAGGTGTTGCACGCTGAATAGTTTCGTTATATCGTGCGACAAACCGCAATGTAGAGAAACACAGGGCAATTTAG
>NZ_JBHNMF010001287.1:0-725 GCF_048562965.1 Thiolapillus sp.
TCCTTTTGTTTCGAACCCGCCAGATTTTCGTTGCCGTTGGGGCAGGAATTTCTCATTGGCAGTCATTGATCATCTATTTGTCTAGGCGGCCACCAAAGGCCTTGCGTGTTCCAGTTTCTCAGCCAACACTTCATTGTGCTGAGCAAGCCACATGTCATTCATGAACTGGAGATTCAGCCAAAACTCCGGAGTAGTGCTCAGAACCTTTGCCAGCAAAAAAGCGGTTTCCGCCGTTACACCGCGACGACCACCACAAAGTTCGTTGACGGTTTTTCGGCCTACGCCCATCGCTTTTGCCAGTTCGCCCTGGGTGATCCCCAGAGGATCTAGAAATTCTTCTTTGAGCATAGAGCCCACGCTGGTAGGTTGATGGGCAGGAATTTTCAGTGCTTCAACCATGGTTTCACCTCTTACCTATACGTATGGGGATCCAGATAGACCCCGTTAGCTTTGCCTGCATTCCACTGGAATATCAGACGGTATTGTTTGTTCACGCGGATCGAGCACCAATCCTTTAGCTTTCCCTCCAAATGCTCAAAGCGGTTACCCGGTGGTACTCTTAAATCCTGCTCGCCGTGAGCGGCATGGATAATATCGAGCTTACGCTTTAGCGCACTCTCGAGGGTGCCGGGGATGTTGGGTGACTTAACACCACGAAAGTAGTAGTCATCCAGCCATTGATCCCGGAACGTCTTAATCATGATCAATTGTATCCTGTATCGCTA
>NZ_JBHNMF010001288.1:0-723 GCF_048562965.1 Thiolapillus sp.
GTCTTCGGACTCGTGATAGATTTTGGGACCCCCCTCTGTCAGGATACTTGTCCACCCAGTAGAATGGGACTTCAATAATCATTGAGAGTGGGCAGAGAGAGTAGGAAATGAGTTACCCGAGTGGGCAGAGAGAGTAGGAAATGAGTTACCCGAAAGAGCGGAAAGAAGCCGTTCTGAAGAAGATGCTTCCGCCGAACAACAAAACGATCCCTGAGATATCAAAAGAAGAAGGGATCAGCGAAGGGACACTGTACAACTGGAGAAAGGCCGCCCGTGCTGAAGGTCGTTTGATGCCGGATGGAGATACCACGCCAAAGGGCTGGTGTGCAGCTGATAAGTTTGCAGCGGTTGTCGAGACGGCTTCAATGAATGAAGCCGAGGTTTCAGCTTACTGTCATGAGCGAGGGCTGTATGCCGAACAGATCAGCGAGTGGCGAGCCGCGTGTGAGCAGGCGAATGACTGGGAGCGCCATCAAAACAAACAATTGAAAGCTATCCGTAAGGCGGATGAGAAGCGGATCAAGGAGTTGGAGCGGGATCTCAAACGGAAAGAGAAGGCGCTGGCAGAAACCGCTGCCTTATTGGTGCTAAGAAAAAAAGCCCAGGCGATCTGGGGGGACACAGAGGAAGAATGATCAATGTCCCAGATCGCCGTAGAGCTGTTGAATTGATCAATGAAGCCGTAGAGGCTGGTGCGTCAAAGAAGAAAGCCTGTAGTGAACT
>NZ_JBHNMF010001289.1:0-721 GCF_048562965.1 Thiolapillus sp.
CTAGGTACATGCTCAGATCGGCATTGTAGGAATCCTGGATTTTGCCATAGGCGATCTTTCCGTTGCTGTGAAAAGTGCGGTAGTCCTTGCTATGGCCTGCATCTTTCGATGCGAGGGCAAGGCTGCTGGACAACAGCAGTGCCGAGGCGGCAATCAGCAGCCCGGGTTTGGTGAAGCGTATTGTTCTCATGGTTCTCCTCCTGTGGTTATCGCAGGAGAGATGCCAGTGATGTCGTATTTATTCCCTCTTGTGCCTGCTCAGCAGCCGATCCAGCTGATTGGCAAAAGCCTGCCGGTCGCCCTGGTTGAGCGGTGGCGGACCGCCGGTGTTCACTCCACTGCTGCGCAGCGTATCCATGAAATCCCGCATGTTCAGACGCTGGCGGATGTTTTCTTTCGTATAGAGGTCCCCCCTGGGACTGAGCGCTGTACAACCTTTGCTGATGACCTCATCCGCCAGGGGGATATCTGCGGTAATCACCAGATCACCCGGTTGTGCCTGCTGCACGATGTAGTTGTCTGCCACGTCGAAGCCTGCTGCAACCTGTACGGTACGAATATGCCGTGAGCCCGGCACCTGCAGGGGCTGGTTGGCCACCAGTACCAGCGGTATCTCCAGCCGCCCGGCTGCACGGTAGAGGATCTCCTTGATGACGACCGGGCAGGCGTCAGCATCGACCCAGAGTGTGTGGATAGGCATGTGCGTCCCTGTTTGAATGAA
>NZ_JBHNMF010001290.1:0-721 GCF_048562965.1 Thiolapillus sp.
CTACCATGTCCCGCAGAAAAACATCGGGCACATCACGCCCATTCAGGCGCTTAAGGATTGGCACAAAAAACAACCGGAATTATTCAAAAAGAAAATCTATGATCTATCGGGACTTGACAACGCCGTTATTTGGTAGTGTCGCGAAGACCATGCATTACTGGAAGTATCCCCAAGTCAGAAAGGTTTCAAACCGAATCTATTACTAAGAGGTGCATGATAGTCCGCACATTGACAAGCTATTCGAGATGATGAAATGACACTCGCCTGTAGGTCGGACTTCAGTCCGACACACAACGGTGGATTGTCGGGCTAAAGCCCGACCTACAATCACAACGATTCTGCACATATTAGTAAGGTGTTTCCTGTCGGTGAATGTCTCGGGAACCAGCAAGCAGTAAAACATGAAGATTAAAAAGGAAGCAGACCATGTCCCAACACAACTCTGAAGGAAAACAATGGCTGTGGCTGTTGATCGCGGGATTTGTTCTTGTGATTGCCGGCCAGTTTCTTGTTGATGTGGAGGGCTGGCTGAAGGCAGCGCTGTTGGGCGTGGGTGGTCTGATGATCGTTCGCTGCCAGCCATGGAGAGCGAAGCGAAGTCTGGTAGTCCCCAGTAGCCGCGAGGCCGCACTGTTTTCCCGGCGTGCCTTGCGCCAGAGGGAAAACAAAGTAGGCCTCCGAACGCGGCGTCCAGTCATATGGGAGCCAAGTACGGAGCAGC
>NZ_JBHNMF010001291.1:0-720 GCF_048562965.1 Thiolapillus sp.
CGTTTCTTGGCGGCGTAAGTCAATGACGCGAAACTTTGTTGCTTCATTTGGCTCTGTACTTATGTTCTGGGAGGTGGGTATATTTTACCCTGTTTGGTCGATTCAATCAGAGCTTCCTTAACAGGCCCGATTACGCTATTATTTGAACTTAAAGATGCGTCTCCTGTCAGAGACAAAAGCAACTCGCGGCAATATTACAGAGGTTACCTGTACATCATGAAGGCAAAAGACCTGAAAAACACCCGGCGTTTCAAAAAACTGGCACCGACACTGGTGGCTGGCGCTACGATCTTTGGCGTCACCGGCGCTGCAGCCGGTTTCAAGAATGTGATTGTCCACGACCAGGATAACTACATGCTTTGTGATATCAAAAGCCTTGAGCACAGTGATCCTTACGGGATTCAGGTTGTCATGGAACCGAATGAAAGCTGTTATCAGTACCTGAGAGAAAACCAGGTCAAAGATAAACTCAAGTTCGTCTACCAAGTAGATGGTACACCAAAAGCAGGCTGTACTCTCAATCGAATTGAATTGAATAACAAGGGCGAAATGACCATTCAAGTCAAGGAAGGATGTTTTTATACAGAAGGAGAATATGTAGCTAGAGTTTAGAGTAAGCAACATTGTTCCACCGTATATTTTCGGGTGAAATAAAGTTGCTATTTTGTTCATACTGCCCGTTAGAGCTTGTTCTATACGCTGATTGCTGCATCCTGCTCA
>NZ_JBHNMF010001292.1:0-719 GCF_048562965.1 Thiolapillus sp.
GCCTCGAGCACCCTCAATCGTCTTGAGTTGGGCCTACCGGAGTCGGCCACATCAGACCGCTACAAGCGGATTGCCGCGGATAGTGACGCCATGGATCGATTGCTGGTTGATCTTTTCCTGGAGTCGTACCGCAAGCCCCCGCAAGAGATCTGGCTCGACCTGGATGCAACCGACGATCCGCTGCACGGTCAGCAGGAAGGGCGGTTCTTCCACGGTTATTACCGCTGCTATTGCTATCTTCCGCTGTACATCTTCAGTGGTGAGCACCTGCTGTGCGCCCGGTTGCGCACAGCGGACAAGGATGCCTCATCAGGCAGTGTGGACGAGTTGCAACGCATCGTGGGTCAGATCCGCGCACGTTGGCCAAAGACACGGATCATCATTCGCGCAGACGCGGGTTTCTGCCGAGATGCGATCATGGCCTGGTGTGAAGCCAATGACGTAGGCTATGTTCTGGGTCTGGCGCGCAACAAGCGCCTGCAACGGGCCTTGAGCAAGGAGATGGAAGCGGCACGCCTGGCCTGTGAGTGTACCGGCGAGGCGGCCCGGTGTTTCCGCGACTTCCGCTATCGCACGCGCAAATCCTGGTCCTGTGAACGGCGAGTGATCGGCAAGGCGGAATACCTGCCGGGCAAGGCCAATCCGCGTTTTGTCGTTACCAGCCTCAGTTCCAACGAGGCCGATGCCCAGTCGCTTTACGAAGAACGCTACTGTGCCCG
>NZ_JBHNMF010001293.1:0-719 GCF_048562965.1 Thiolapillus sp.
AAGAGAAGAAGAGCCTTTGTCGTTGTCTTGAAAGTGCCTGCATGAATGCTTCAATGTTCTCGCGCGCGCCTTCAAGATAGTCTCGTAGATATGGCTCATACGCAGGCACGCCGTAATGAGAATCTTTGGACACGTGATCAGCATAGAGTGGTGAATCGCTGTACGAGCCGTAGATGAGCAAATTATCAAATTTATTATCCGTTTCGCGTCCTATTCCGAAGGCTTCAAGGATGTTAAAAACTTGATACTGTTGCCGTTGACGCTCGGATAAATTTGTTCCGAACACGTTGGCGTAGGGGTTTGTTAAACGGTAGTCTTCTTTCTGCGCGCGATTCTTTGCCGTGCGGCAGGTAAGTAGAACCTGTCCACTCTGGCGGTCTCCCAACAGTATATTGACACCTAGAAGAAGTAAGTCGCGGATGGGAATGTGCATACGGTTGGCCCGAGCGAGCTTCATCAGCTCTCCCAATCGTTTGCGAAACACCGACCCTCCGTTTCCGTGGCGAAGGCGCTCTCTGTTAATTCGGATAGGACACGCGGTAGAGCCATCGCTCTTCAACATGTTGCATCTGTTACATTGAGACCACTGCGGGTGTTCAGCCACTTGCTCAATGAGTTCTTCAAAATGTTCAGATGCGTCAAGGCGACTGAGGTTGTAGAGGCTCAGGTTAAGAGCATCATCTCTTGTACGTTCCTCAACAAGCATGTCTTCTATTATT
>NZ_JBHNMF010001294.1:0-718 GCF_048562965.1 Thiolapillus sp.
ACCTTTCAGAAAACCGATGGTGTTTGCCACACTGTATTTGGGGGGAATCATCAACAGCATGTGAATGTGGTCGCGCATGGCGTAACCCTCTATCAATTCAACACCCTGCTGACGACATAAGGGCCTCGGAAAAAATAAATTACCCCAAATCAGGTGCTGATTACAGCCCCAGAATGTTTTAAAATACAGTCATGTTGATGACGAAGAGAAACCAAATGTAAAGGAGTCGTTATTGTGGAAAAACACCGCCAGCGCGCTAGTCGGCTCAGCGCGGCACATGTTTATGGCGGAGGTTGTTGAGTTGCTTGGCTGGGGTGGTCAACGTTACGTTGAAAAGACTTTCGGCTGGGACAGAAAAACGATTCGTAAGGGACAGCAAGAACGGGATGCAGGAGAACCCGCATTGGATGGACGTTGCCGCTCTGGTCGTAAGAAGGCGGAAGAACACTGTCCCCGGTTGCTGGACGATATCGTCGACATTCTCGACACCACAGGGCAAACCGACCCCACCTTCAGAAGCACTCGAATTTATACGCCAATCACCGCCAGGGAGGTCCGGCGCCGACTACTGGAACAAAAAGGCTACACGGACAGCCCGTTGATCGGTGAGAGGAGTTTGCGAACGAAGCTCAATATGCTGGGCTATCGGCCACAACGTATCCGCAAATGCAAGCCACACAAACGTCTGCCAGAAACTGACGCCATCTTTGAAGAAATT
>NZ_JBHNMF010001295.1:0-718 GCF_048562965.1 Thiolapillus sp.
GATTGAGCACCTTGCCGGTCTCATCCAGGAACACATTGTCTGGACTGGATGGCAAGGCATGTTGAGGTCGCACATCATCGAGGTATTTTTCGACCCAGACCAAGGCGCGTTCTCCAACCGGCACAAAACGATCCTTTTTGCCCTTGCCCTGTCGGACCGCGATGATACCAGCGCCGCTATTGACATC
Source organism: Thiolapillus sp. (assembly GCF_048562965.1). Classification (NCBI taxonomy): domain Bacteria; kingdom Pseudomonadati; phylum Pseudomonadota; class Gammaproteobacteria; order Chromatiales; family Sedimenticolaceae; genus Thiolapillus; species Thiolapillus sp. Next base: position 188 of record NZ_JBHNMF010001295.1, read on the forward strand.
CTGTTTGGTTAAGTTAATGACTTCCTGTCGTCTAATGCCGGTGGAGTACAGCACTTCGAGGATGGCACGATCTCTCAGCCCCGCATCAGTTTCGATGTCCGGCTGAGACAGCACCAGTTCCGCTTCTTCCGGGGTCAGGGTGTGTTTCGGCAGACGCTTTTCCGGCTTGGGCAGCTCCAGTTCCGAGGCCGGGTTGTAGAGGATCAGATTCTCGCGCATCAGGAACTTGAACCAGGTGCGCACGGCGGTCAGGCGGTTGCGCTGGCTGGCGGTCGAGAGCGCCTTTCCACTGCGGCTGATCGCGTAATACAGATACCGCTGATAGCGTTGCAGGATCGGTCGGGTGATCTGTTCGATACGCTCGATACCGCGCTCATGGCACCAGTCGATGAACCAGATCAACGAGGCATACAAGCGTGTCTTCGGCCTCGTGATAGATTTTGGGACATCCCAGTCCCCAAAATCGACTCGGCCTTTGACAACCTATTTGTGCCCCAGCCGTCCTGGTCACCAAGCACTACGCAACAACTT
>NZ_JBHNMF010001296.1:0-717 GCF_048562965.1 Thiolapillus sp.
CTAATCGAAGACGTATTGAGAAAATTTGCGGCGGATCAACAGCTGGGAATGGGGTACCTGGACAATGATCGGTCAGGTGTTCGGTTCTCAATTTATTTAATTAAAAAGGAGCTAAAGGCACGCGGACATACTCGCTCATATACTGAAATCTATGATTCCCTAATGATTCTATCGGGGTGCCATATCACCATTACAAGTGAAGACAGTGAAGAACTATGCGCTTCTGGCATCCTTAACTCACTTGCTGGAATTTCAAAAAGAACCAGTGAGAAAAACCCGAAGGCTTTTTGGTATGCGGATTTTTCGCCTCTTGTCACCGTGGCAATCCGCTCCCACAACTACCGCCAAATCAATTTCTATAAGTCAATGTCCTTTTCAACACAACTTGCCCAGTGGTTCTATAAGCGGTTGTGCCATAACTTTGTCCAAGCGAGCTTTTTAAACAACTATAAAATAACATTTTCCACTATCAGCCGTGATAGTTTGCTTCTTTTTGATTCGCGTAAAAATCAGCAGGTTTTGCGCGTCGATAATGCACTCACAGAATTAGTCAACAATCACGTCCTAAATGATTTTGAAAAAAACATAACACGAGGAGCGAGAAATTCTATTGCTGAAATCGAATATGTTTTACAACCACATTCTGATTTCATTAAAGACGTGAAAGCGGCGAATGCCAGAGCAAAAAACATCAGAAAAACCCTAAAACCATAAAAC
>NZ_JBHNMF010001297.1:0-717 GCF_048562965.1 Thiolapillus sp.
GTCCTGGTCACCAAGCACTACGCAACAACTTCGCAGGCTTGTTGCTGCTCCGCACTTGGCTCCCAATGACTGGACACCGCGTTTGGATGCCTACTTTGCTTCCCCTCTGGCGCTATGCGCAGACGGGTAAGCATGCGGCCTCGCGGCTACTGAGGACTACCAGCCCTCACTTCGCTCTCCATGGCTGGCAGCGACGGATGCAGATTCCCAGGAGAACACCAGCTTGGCAATTATCTGGTTGCACTTGGTGCAAGGAAATACCTTGTTTTCAAAGACTTCTGTTCCAGTGGAGACATTGTTTGGCGGGAAGGCATTGCGCCTTAAATGGGCTGGCTTTTTAGCCACATGCACCAGTAGCGCATCGGACATTTGCTGTGCCACCAGAGCTACAATCTGTCTGTTCTTTTCCTGAGGTTCCTCAACATAAGGCTGAAGTTGCGTATCGCCCAGGGAAGTGCCACGAACAACGACCCCGCCTATTTCTTCATACTCATTCCTGAAGATGGCATACGCATTCCCGCGCCTTTTAACAGAAATACCTGGTGGTAGCTGTAATTTATTCATTTAAAGCTTCCCCGCTGCGGTTAGCGCGGTATGTATCGTTTTGAATGGTAAAAGCAAAGATAATTGAGCATCCAATAATGGAACAGCGCCATAGCTGGCATACCATTCGGCAACACGTTCATTCTTGGCATCAATCAACAATGCAACGCCGCC
>NZ_JBHNMF010001298.1:0-717 GCF_048562965.1 Thiolapillus sp.
TTCCACGGCAATCACGAAGGGCCTCTTTCCGGCGGCCCCTCGGCCCCGCTTGCCGCTGCGAGTTCCGCCCAGGTAGGCGTCATCGACTTCCACCCGGCCTCTCAGAACCCTGTCCGCTTCCTGTTCCAGCATGGCCCGGAGGATCTTGTGCTTGAGACGCCAGGCCGCCCGCCAGGAGATCCCCAGGCTGCGCATCAGCTCCAGAGCCGACACCCCGTTCTTGGCCTGGGTGATCAGATATATGGCCAGAAACCAGGGGGTCAGCGGCAGCTTGCTGGCCTGGAAGAGAGTGCCCACCTGAAGGGAAGTCTGATGATGGCAGGCGCTGCACTGATACAGAGGCTGCTGTCCACGGCGAAATACGGTGCAGTGGTCGTGTCCGCATTGTGGGCACCGAAAACCGTCACGCCAGCGTACCTTCTCCAGCGCCGATTCACACTGGGCTTCAGTACCATACTGAGACAGGAAATCAGGCAACGACAGGCCTCGCTGAAACTGAATCGGATTGATCGACATGGCAGAACTCCGGTGGTTGTGGATGGAGTTCATTCTGCCTACACCACTGGCTCACCAGATGCGCCTGCTGAGCTTTGGATATAATCACCTTTTTTAATGCCATGCCGAATAATTTCAACAACGATTGCGCAATATTGGAAATATTCACACTGTTGGATGCGCCCTGACATTCGCGGCAAAAAGAGCTACAATAATCGAAAG
>NZ_JBHNMF010001299.1:0-716 GCF_048562965.1 Thiolapillus sp.
TGCAGCAGCTTTTGTTCTGCGCGGCTGAGGTCGATGCCTGCTTTCTTCATGGCTTCGGCCGGATGAGAAAGAAAAAGCCGCGTGTTGGCTTCGTCCCGGGCCAGCCAGGCAATCATCTTTTTATCTGATGCAACGAGCTTGGCAACCAGTTTGTCGGGCAGGGCCAGCAGATCGGCTTTCGGATGTTTCTTCCCGTTGCGTGGTTTGCAGGTCTTGGGAATGGCTACGAGATCACCAATGTTCCGTCCGGGAACAAAACGGACATTGATGTTGGTGTTGTAGCCTGGGGGGATCCTCGCCTGAACCAGTCCGGGTGCAGGGTTGGGATCAGGATGTTCATCTTGCTGGGGAATTTTTTCCCTGATATTCAGGTTTTGCATTTGACTGTCTCCTTTCGTTTGCACACTCCAGCCACTGTTGGCAATGGAGAAATGCGTTTTATGCGTTGGCAACTTAAAGACTAGAAAGGAAAGCAGCTTTCAGATACGGCGGTATGGCTTGTCGGCTTGTAAGCCAAATCTGATGTGGGGGTAAGGATCAGCCTGTGAGAATGATTCTGAAGACTGATTGTTTGACGGCGAACTGTGCCTGTGGCCAGGGTAACTACTCACCCCTATCAGCATAGAGCTGTCCCGAAAAGGCCATTTGAATGGCGACCAGCGGATTGTATCCCTGATTTGCCATGGTCTGCAGGTAACTGGAGATGCGGCAATAGG
>NZ_JBHNMF010001300.1:0-716 GCF_048562965.1 Thiolapillus sp.
GACGCGCCTTCGGTGGCATCAGACATGTCCATCGATTTCTCCTGTGTCGTGAAATTTCAGGAGAAAGTCTGCACGGGGTCAGGTCGGGAAAACAGGTGTGGATTCTTGGGCGCTTACCCTGATTCCCTACACCGCATTGCGCACCGACCGGCGGGGCGAATATGTTTATGTAGTGAAAAATGGCCGGGTGGCGCGAAAAGATATCATCTCCGGCCAGCGTTTTGATGACCTGTTGGAAATCGTCAAAGGGCTGCAGCCCGGAGAAAACATCGTCAAACGCGGTTTCATGAACCTGAAGAGCGATACCCCGGTCACAGTTGTCAATAAAGATTGACATCGGTTGACCTGAGTCATGTCGCTGCCGCTGCAATTGGGAAATACTCTGCCCGTTTTTTATGTACGGTCCGCTGCATGAGGCATCGGGATTTGCACTATCAATAGTCGCTGAACAGACGGTTGACCCGCATCTTCCGCCTGGCAGTCGGGTAGCGGGAAAAACACCTTAAGAACTCGCCCCCGATGCCGATAATTCAAGCAAAGCCGTGAAGCAGCGCCGAAGAAATCCCGGTCAACTCTTTGGCGCTTAATGCCAATACAAATCAGCTTTTCCAATGCATAATCTCAACCAAAGCTCACAGCACCGACAGGACAGTGAAATACATTCCTGTGTATTTGAACAAAACACTCAAACCAATTGAACAATATGTTCTATCATT
>NZ_JBHNMF010001301.1:0-716 GCF_048562965.1 Thiolapillus sp.
CGAGTTGTTTAGAATAGAGAGCACTGTTTATTTTTCACAAAATTTGCTTTGGACTCCTTCCAGTGCATCGCTCTGCTGCGAACATTCGGTTTCGTTCTGGGTTTGTCTTTCTCTTGTGTTTCTGAAAATGCGGCTGTTCTATGTTCAAATGCACTGTTTTCGTGAAGTTAGGAAGAGCGATTCCAGATCAAGTTTGCTCAGTGCACGTAATCCTTCCGTTATGATCACGAACTGATCAGTGAACTGTCAAGTACAATTTTCTGTACGGGAAAATCAACCTGGATCGAATTCTGTGACATAATGGTAGCATGCAGTTCGGTTGTTTCATCAAAAATCCATTGCAAGACACTTGAGCAGCTTTGATCTGCGAGTTGTTTACAATAGACAGCACTGTTTATTTTTCACAAAATTTGCTTGTTATGATCACGAACTGATCAGTGAACTGTCAAGTACAATTTTCTGAACGGGAAAATCAAACTGGATCGAATTCTGTGACATTATCGTAGCATGCAGTTCGGTTTCTTCATCCAAAATTCAGTGCAAGACACTTGAGCCGCTTTGCTCTGCGAGTTGTTTAGAATAGAGAGCACTGTTTATTTTTCACAAAATTTGATTTGGACTTGTTCCAGTGCATCGGTCTGCTGCGAACATTCGGTTTCGTTCTGGGTTTGTCTTTCTGTTGTGTTTCTGAAAATGCGGCTTTTCTGAGTTCAAAT
>NZ_JBHNMF010001302.1:0-465 GCF_048562965.1 Thiolapillus sp.
TCCACCATGTGCTGCAGCACATTGGTGGGGCCAGTACAGTTGAAGAGATCGAGGCCCTGCTACCTTGGAACGTCACCCTCAGTAAGCTGCAAGAGGGCTGATTCTCTGGCGCTTACGCCGTATCCCCCGCGAACTGTGTTATTGGATAACATTTTTGGTAGAAGCGCTACCCCTGAGATCCGTGGGTACCTTCATTGAATTGTTGATCGGGGCGATGCTCACCCCAGCAGGCTTTGTAACCGAAGCCTACTTGGTCGTCACGATCGCTGCCAGCCATGGAGAGCGAAGCGAAGGCTGGTAGACCCCAGTAGCCGCGAGGCCGCACTGTTTTCCCGGCGTGCCTTGTGCGCCAGAGGGAAAACAAAGTAGGCCTCCGAACGCGGCGTCCAGTCATTGGGAGCCAAGTACGGAGCAGCAACGAGCTTGCGAAGTTGTTGCGTAGTGCTTGGTGACCAGGACGGCTGG
>NZ_JBHNMF010001302.1:475-714 GCF_048562965.1 Thiolapillus sp.
AAGGCGACCTCCGGACTGTGTCAGCCCATCATCGCCCTGATGCCGCCACACGACACCTATATTGAGACCCACCTGGGCGGCGGGGCGATCATGAAACGTAAGCCCCCAGCACTGCACAATCGCTGCCAGCCATGGAGAGCGAAGCGAAGGCTGGTAGACCCCAGTAGCCGCGAGGCCGCACTGTTTTCCCGGCGTGCCTTGTGCGCCAGAGGGAAAACAAAGTAGGCCTCCGAACGCGG
>NZ_JBHNMF010001303.1:0-713 GCF_048562965.1 Thiolapillus sp.
TGATGTCTTCCGCCCATTCCGGGGTGTAGTCTTCTACTCGTTCCTTGAGCAGTTGGAAGGAAGGCTTTACCGGGGTACCGTCTTCGAGCTCAAATTCTCCCAGCAGATAGGGATCACAGCCCGGTGTATGGGTGCCCATGGCCACATCCAGATCCCGGTCCCACCAGAGCTTGTTCTCGGGATCAAAACAACCTTCCTCGATGTGCATCTCCACGCGTTTGAACAGGCCATGATCTTCCCGTGAGGGATCATTGATCACCAGTTCAGCAGCATTGGAGTACTGCACCAGGAACTCCCGGTCATACAAACCCTGCTGGATGAGTTCGCGGATGATGGCCAGGATCAGAGCCCCGTCGGTACCCGGCTTGATGGGCACCCATTCATCCGCTATGGCCGAATAACCCGTCCGGATGGGATTGATGGAAATGAAACGCCCGCCCCGACGTTTGAACTTGGACAGCTCCACCTTCATGGGATTGGAATGATGATCTTCCGCCGTGCCGATCATGATGAACAGCTTGGCCCGCTCCAGATCCGGTCCGCCAAATTCCCAGAAGGAACCACCGATGGTATAGATCAGGCCCGCAGCCATGTTGACGGAACAGAATCCGCCGTGAGCGGCATAGTTGGGCGTACCGAACTGCTTGGCAAACATGCCGGTCAGTGCCTGCATCTGGTCCCGGCCGGTAAACAGGGCGAATTTCTTGGGATCT
>NZ_JBHNMF010001304.1:0-713 GCF_048562965.1 Thiolapillus sp.
CGAAAATGTACAGCAACTGGCAGCCAGAGCCGGCCTGAACCGTGGTGACCTGAAGGCCCTGGCGGCGGCGGATGCCCTGCATTCCCTGGAACAGAACCGGCACCTGGCCAGGTGGTCGGTGGCAGCGGTGGAATCACCCTTGCCGCTGTTGAAGCAGGCGCAGCCTCGGGAAGTGCAGCCGGGACTGCCACATCCCGGTGTGGCAGAAGAAGTGCTGGCAGACTATGCTCACCTGGGCCTGAGCCTGCGCCAGCACCCCCTTTCTTTGCTGCGGGAAACGCTGGGCGAGCTGCGCTTTGTGCCGGCAGAAGAAGTGAAACGGCGCAAGGCCGGGCTGATGGTGCGCGCCGCCGGGCTGGTGCTGATGCGCCAGCGGCCCGGCAAGGGCAATGCGGTGTTCATCACCCTGGAGGACGAAACCAGGGTGCTCAATCTGATCATCTGGCGTCACCTGGCAGAGCGGCAGCGCAGGATTCTTTTGAGTGCAAGGCTGCTGGGCGTGTGGGCGGAAATCCAGCGCGCCGACGGGGTGCAGCACCTGATCGTGCGCCGCCTGTACGATTACAGCCACCTGCTGGGGGAATTGCAGGTGCATTCGCTGCCAGCCATGGAGAGCGAAGCGAAGGCTGGTAGACCCCAGTAGCCGCGAGGCCGCACTGTTTTCCCGGCGTGCCTTGCGCCAGAGGGAAAACAAAGTAGGCCTCCGAACGCGG
>NZ_JBHNMF010001305.1:0-712 GCF_048562965.1 Thiolapillus sp.
CGATCCGCGCAGGTCATCGGCGATGGCCCAGAGTGTTTTACCCAGTTGTATTCGATCCTGTTGGCTCATTCGTTGTTTTCCTCCATCTCCACGTGAGTCCATGGTATCAGCCGGGCGGGCAAGTATCCGGGATTACTTCCGTGGTGGTTTTTTGGCAGGTCACCAGCGTCCCGTGAGGCACGGTGACAAACGAAGCGCGGCCTGACGGCGGCGCGCCATGATGGATGGCCTGCCGGAATCCTCGCAAAAAGCAGGGGATATCGGCGTGTCCGCCGGCCAATATAACCTTTGTTGTGTATCGCCATTATCGTTTTATGCGACACAAGGCAGTTTGTCGTCCCCTGGCGATACACAAGGACGTTCATGACACCTCCCTGCCCTCCGCGATATTGATCAGCCTCGGAAAGCTCAGAATGGCTGGCCTGCGTTACCTGCGGCAACAGACCCTTGCCGTCCAGATCAGAGCGAAGAAGGCCGTTCGGCACAGAAGGTTGCATCTATGCCACCTCCTGCGGGAAAAGCTGCTGCATCAGGCCTTTCTTGAGGTTCTTGAGGGCGTCGAGCTTGTGCGACTCCAGCCCGATCACCTCATCAAGGGAGGAGAGGCAGTGGGCGATTTTTTGTTGTTCGGTAGTCTCGGGCGGTATTGGAACAGGGTATTCTTTTATGGAGTTGATATCTCCGCGGGGCATTTTCACTCCCTTCGCCCCTG
>NZ_JBHNMF010001306.1:0-712 GCF_048562965.1 Thiolapillus sp.
TACCTCCACCATGTGCTGCAGCACATCGGCAATGCCAGGACGGTTGAGGACATTGAAGCCCTGCTACCCTGGAACACGCCTGTCAAAAAAATGCAATAGGGCTGATTGTTTGGCGCTTACCGTTCACGGATGAGATCACGCTCAAATTCAGCCAGAGCGCTGAAAATGTGGAATACCAGTTTGCCGCCGCTGGTTTGCGTGTCGATGGCCTCCTGGAGGCTGCGAAAACCAATACCTTTTTCCTTGAGTGCGTTAATGGACTCGATCAGGTGTTGGATAGAGCGCCCCAGGCGATCCAATTTCCAGACCACCAAGGCATCACCTTCCCGCAGAACCATTTCGGCATCTTTCAGCCCAGGTCGCGCTGTCTTGGCACCACTGGCAATATCCGAGAAGATTTTGTCGCACCCAGCTTCTTTCAACGCTTTGATTTGCAAATCCAGACTTTGAGAGGGTGTTGAGACGCGGGCATAGCCAACCAGCACGAAAATTGCTCCAGAAAATGTGTCATAATCCGTTCTGAGAGAAGAATATTGACACTTTGTTTTTGAGATGGGTATTGAAACACAAAAACAGCCGGTTTCACAGAAAAGTCAACAAACCACCGGCTGCAAGCCGGTGGCATGAAAATTACGCACTGTAAGTGCGGTTCCGGCTAAAGCCGGCTTCAAGCCGCCGGCCCAAGCCGGTTCATGACGACTCGAAGTCGCCG
>NZ_JBHNMF010001307.1:0-711 GCF_048562965.1 Thiolapillus sp.
AGCAGTGGTGGCGCCAACAAAAGCCAGCGCAACCACGATCTAAGTGTGTGGCTAGTGCATTCCAGACAGTGATTTGTTTTTTTGGCATTCAGAAGGTATAAAGATGTAATGGTGAATCAGAGGTGAATCAGACAAGTCGTGGTAGTCGGGAGCAGCTACCTATCTGGCGTGATGCGCAACGCCTGTTGTCTATCTGCGTTATGTGGATGATATGATGTTGTTGCACAATGACAAGCAGCAACTTGCCCATTGGCATTGGGAAATCGCCCGTTTCCTTGAACAGTGCCTGGCACTAAAACTGCGGTCCGACGCGATGATTGCCCCCATTTCGCAAGGCGTGAACTTTCTCGGCTACATCACGCGTCCACACTACCGGCTGGTGCGGCACAGGGTGGTGAACAATTTGAATCAAAAGCTCGCGGCTTTTGAATCTGGATATATTCGCGGACAAGGGAGTAGCACTCATGGTCAGTCACTGCAAGCACTTCGCAGCTGTATGGCAAGCTATCTGGGATACTTTCACCACGCCAGCAGCCAGCGACTGATTGCCTCGCTGTGGCAAAAATGGCCTTGGCTGGGGCTATTACTGGCTTGGCTGGGGCTATTACTGGATTATCAACAGGGCCAATTACGCTCCCTGTGGTTGCCCACCCGTGTTACGGGTTATTCCAGCCAGGTGCGCTTTTTTCGCAAACGCTTCCCTCATGCGCG
>NZ_JBHNMF010001308.1:0-711 GCF_048562965.1 Thiolapillus sp.
GCAAGTACGGAGCAGCAACGAGCTTGCGAAGTTGTTGCGTAGTGCTTGGTGACCAGGACGACTGGGGCACAAATAGGTTGTCAAAGGCCGAGTCGATTTTGGGAACTGGGATGTCCCAAAATCTATCACGAGGCCGAAGACACGCTTGTTTACTGCGGGGGCCTAGATATGGCGCCTTAGGCTTCACACGAATCTACGAAGAACCAAAATAATAGGACGACTCATCACTGGCGGTCTTCAGGTTTCCGAAATGGATGGACGGCCAGTGTTGTTCCAGCGTTACTTTCCAGGCCGTGATGGCTTTTGCTTCCGCAAGGTTGCCGGTACAGCGCCGTCTTACCGTACGGGCCATGGGCAGGTAATACTCTTCGGCGTACTGCCGGATCATGCGGTTGCTGGAATAGACAGGCGTCAGTTTTGCCATGCTGTTGCGCATATGGCCTATCCAGTCTTCAGGGATGCCATGGGCATTGCGCCGGTAGAACTCGGGTATGACCTGCTGTTCGAGCAGATCGTAGAGGCAATCTGCTTCATGGCTGTCCCAGGCGGTATCTGCATCGTGTTCCTGGCCATCAAGATCTCTTGGATGTGCCTTGCCTGCGATCACCAGTTGCACGGGATTGTCTGTACTGGTCAGTAGATGGGCCAGGCGCTGCTTGTCTTTCAGCAGCAGGTTGGGGCGCTTGTAGGTGGCAAAGCGCCGGGCAAAGC
>NZ_JBHNMF010001309.1:0-710 GCF_048562965.1 Thiolapillus sp.
TACCTCCACCATGTGCTGCAGCACATCGGCAATGCCAGGACGGTTGAGGACATTGAAGCCCTGCTACCCTGGAACACGCCTGTCAAAAAAATGCAATAGGGCTGATTGTTTGGCGCTTACTAAAAAAAGCAGCGGTGCTTTTGTGTGTTGCCCGTCGCTTATACGCAGCCGGTCGGCTTGGGCAGGCCACCATATTTACTGATGGGCTTCATGGGGCCGGTCATCCATTGCTTGAACAGATCTTTCTTGTCCACGTCGATATACTTGGAAAACTTTCGAATCGGCGGAACAACATTGTGCTGTTCATAGTATTCACGCGCTTTCAGCACCTGTTCCCAACGGTCATCCGTCATCTCGAAACCATCCGCTTCTGCCATGGCCTTGCCAATTTCAGGCGTCCATTCGTTCATGTCCAAAAGATAGCCGTCTCCATCGCGTGGGGGTATTGCAGTATTCATTTTCTCACTAACCTCGTAATAGCCTAGTAATTTAGTATGTTATTTGGCAATCATACAGCGACTGGCATGAATATCTACCCCATTTTTCTGGCGGTAATCGATCACGAATGAAAAAACAGGTGATTTTAACATGCTAGAGTTTAGAGTTTCAGAGGAGAAAAACCACTAAAAATCTCAAAAAATAGTTGACATAGCAAGGCGCGGCCTCTCAGAAGAGAAATCAACACAAACTTCTGGAGGCCGCTATGGACG
>NZ_JBHNMF010001310.1:0-709 GCF_048562965.1 Thiolapillus sp.
CCAGACAATTGGCTCCCGCTCAATCCGGGTGACCTGCTCGGAAGAGCCGGATGCGGGAAATCCGCACGTCCGGTTCTGTGAGGGTGAAAGCCAGCAATGGCCGATCTACTCGACTAGTGCTTCACTCCGACAATGGATCACCGATGAAGGGTGCAACCATGCTGGCGACACTGCAACGACTGGGTGTCGTACCGTCATTCAGTCGTCCATCGGTGAGTAATGACAATCCGTATTCGGAGAGCCTCTTTGGCACAATGAAGTACACCCCGGCATTCCCATCAAAGCCGTTTGAAAACTTAGGCGCTGCTCGCGAGTGGGTTTATGGATTTGTCCACTGGTACAACGAAGAACATCGTCACAGCGGGATACAATTTGTGACGCCAGCACAACGCCACAACGGTGCGGAGCGATCGATTCTGGTTAAACGCGATGCGCTCTATCAGGCAGCAAAGCAACGAAACCCGGAGCGATGGAGTCGAGGGACACGAAACTGGGAACCGGTCGGCGAGGTGTGGTTGAATCCAGAAATTGAGGGCGGAGGGCGTCGAGGAGGCTGGAACTTAATAGAAGAAGCAGCGTAGACAAATGTACCCAAATCCCCAGATAGAGGCATATCAGCGCCCGAAGGGTGCCAATATCCACTGATTTCCGCTTGGTTGAATTGCAGACAGCGATGAATTAGACCGGATTTGACCAGGAAATCAGCACA
>NZ_JBHNMF010001311.1:0-708 GCF_048562965.1 Thiolapillus sp.
AAGAAAGGCGGGTGACATATCACATACCGCTTCCTGAATCACTGATGGCTCGCCTTTATGCGTTTTCAGGAAATCGGAAAATTCTGCCACGGTTTGCTTGCCCTTACCGGAGGTGACAAATAGTACAGGCTCTTTTCGTCGCTCCATGTCGATGAATACGGTGACATAGTTATGGCCCCGTTTGCTCGCTGTCTCGTCCAGCCCAACCGCTTTGACATCGGACAAATCAAACTGCTCAATGGCTTGACCAACATAGTGGTCGACAATGCGCCATAAACGCTTGTCAGTGATTTCAATAATCCGAGCGGCTGCGTTGACCGGCATCTCCCGAACCAGGGTCAAAGCCGCTTGCTCGAACAGCAAGGTAAAAGCACTGCCTTTACGCGCCCAGGGTACATCGATCAACTTAACACCATGTTCGGAACATTTCACACGAGGGACTGAGGCATGGATATAGCAGTGATGCTGAAAGAAATTCAGGTGGCGCCAGGTTTTTTCCTGGAAATCATGCGCCTTACACAACTGACCACATTCGGGGCAAGCGTACTTCGAACCACGCTCCGCCTTAACTTCCAGATGAAGTTCATGCGGCTGTTTACTCGTATCCAAGTGTTGATTCATCAGTTTCCAGGGAGACTGAATCCCCAATCCCAGTAGCAGTATCTCGTTGCCGTCCACGTCTTTTCCTCATGCCAGTATTTGGCGCTA
>NZ_JBHNMF010001312.1:0-708 GCF_048562965.1 Thiolapillus sp.
CCATACACAACCAAAAACCCAAGCCATTCATCTGGACAGCCAAGGCTAAGGATATCTTGGCTAAAGTTGTTCGTGCTAATCGCCGGTTAAGTTCCAAGCAAAATGCAACACTACACTAGCAGCTTCTGGAACTTTTCCCAGGTGTAGCAACCTCTTTTTCCTCGGCGGTTCAGCCATTTGAAGAGTATCTGCTTCACCAGATGGGCAAAGTTCCCTATGCTCCTGCTATTGTCCGTTACCCCATAATACGCATAATGCCCTTCCAGTTTGGCCGCTGTTCGCTGCATCAGCCACGCTGTCGGCATCACTCGATTGGCTTTTATCCAGTCTTTGTACGCTTTCAGCTTGGTTGTCAGTCGCTTGCTGACCGTCTTGCGTTTCATTCAAGAACCATTTGCCGAATATTCTGACCTATTTCAAACACCGAATCAGTAATGCTGTGGCTGAAGGGTTGAACTCCAAGATTCAGACGATCAAAGCCAATGCGCGAGGTTATCGATCCTTTGCAGGATTCAGAAACAGCATCCTGTTTTACTGCGGTGACCTAGATATGGCGCCTTAGGCTTCACACGAATCTACGAAGAACCCCTTCCAGGAGAGCCGCCTGGCCCAGCTCGCCAGAAACCAGCCATAGGCTCTGGTCAGTGGCCGTTTCCCCATGGCCCAGGGCATTTGTTCCACGCGAATCCCACAGCTGGGGCATTCGAC
>NZ_JBHNMF010001313.1:0-707 GCF_048562965.1 Thiolapillus sp.
CAAACAGGACGCGTATCTGTGTTGCGGCTTTTGACAAGGGCTTGCCATTGCCTGCAAGCCGCGCCTTGATACGCGTCCTGTTTGAAGCACTGAGGGCGACATATTTGGTCGCCGGGTTAATAGCATAGCTGCTCGGAGCACAAGAAAGCCCTTTCCTTGATCTGCGTCGTTTTGCATTTGCGCAAACTGCTGGCATAGTAGGCAATACCATTGCAGTCATCGGGTAATTAAGGGGAAGTATTATGACAAAACATATCGGCATCCTGACAGCCGGAGGCGACAGTCCCGGCCTGAACGCTGCCATACGCGGTGCGGGAAAGGCGGCGCAAGGCCATTACGGCATGCAGATGATCGGTTTTCTGGACGGTTTTCGCGGACTGGTCGACAACCGTTTCAAACGCCTCGAAGGGGAAACCCTGTCAGGCATCCTGACCCGTGGCGGCACTATCCTAGGCACCAGCCGGGACAAACCTCACCGCATGCTCTTCGGTGGCAAGGTGCAGGACATGACCGATGTCATCGTGGACAACTACCATGCCAATCATCTCGATACGCTCATCTGCATCGGCGGCGGTACGCAGAACAACAAGCGTGTCTTCGGCCTCGTGATAGATTTTGGGACATCCCAGTCCCCAAAATCGACTCGGCCTTTGACAACCTATTGGTGCCCCAGCCGTCCTGGTCACCAAGCACTACGCAACAACTTC
>NZ_JBHNMF010001314.1:0-706 GCF_048562965.1 Thiolapillus sp.
TGCCGAAATTGCTGAAGGCAACCCCCCGGAGCCTGTTGTTGCTCCTGTTACTCATGATCACTGCCCCAGGTATGGCCGCTTGTCGTAGCGAGAGCGAAATCCCCTCAACCACGCCAACTGCTGATTTTACCGATCACGGCGATGGTACCGTCACTCACCAAAGCACAGGGCTGATGTGGATGAAATGCCCCCTGGGGCAGAGTGGCGTAGACTGTGCGACAGGAATTTCTCATACCTATACTTGGGAGGGTGCACTACAAGCTGCCGACGCCACTACTTATGCAGGCTATTCTGATTGGCGACTGCCCAACAAGAATGAGTTATCCTCTATTTTGGAACGTCGCTGTTCCGGCCCTGCCATTAACGCTACGGTGTTTCCTGGAATACCACACTCGTATTCCTTTCATTTCTGGTCTTCGTCGCCGTATGCCCACGGTTCGGGCAACGCTTGGCTTGTCGATTTCGGCGATGGCGGCAACTACAGGGCCTACCGCTACGACTCTCGGCATGTGCGGCTAGTGCGTTCCGGACAGTGATTTGACATTTTTGGATTTTATACTTTCCGCACTTGAAAATTTAGCCTCCTCAGTAAAATCTGTGGGTCATTGGCGGAGTAGGCAGATTCCCAAGCGCATGATATAACGCGATTTCTGCGCCCCGATAGGTGCGAAAGCCGTAGGAATTTCTCGTGGTGACTTTTGCCTTG
>NZ_JBHNMF010001315.1:0-705 GCF_048562965.1 Thiolapillus sp.
GCAGGATGCAGCAATCAGCGTATAGAACAAGCTCTAACGGGCAGTATGAACAAAATAGCAACTTTATTTCACCCGAAAATATACGGTGGAACAATGTTGCTTACTCTAAACTCTAGTAACTGATATTCATGTCATATTGAACGTCACTTTGGCAGTAAAGGGCGCCGTTTTCCTGCCACGCCTAGAGAAAAGTTTCACATGTGAAACTCTTTCGCTGCCAGCCATGGAGAGCGAAGCAAAGGCTGGTAGACCCCAGTAGCCGCGAGGCCACACTGCTTACCCGTCGTGCGCATAGCGCCAGAGGGTAAGCGCCAGAGAATCAGCCCTCTTGCAGCTTACTGAGGGTGACGTTCCAAGGTAGCAGGGCCTCGATCTCTTCCGCTGCCAGGCATGGAGAGCGAAGCGAAGGCTGGTAGACCCCAGTAGCCGCGAGGCCGCACTGTTTTCCCGGCGTGCCTTGCGCCAGAGGGAAAACAAAGTAGGCCTCCGAACGCGGCGTCCAGTCATTGGGAGCCAAGTACGGAGCAGCAACGAGCTTGCGAAGTTGTTGCGTAGTGCTGGGTGACCAGGACGGCTGGGGCACAAATAGGTTGTCAAAGGCCGAGTCGATTTTGGGGACTGGGATGTCCCAAAATCTATCACGAGGCCGAAGACACGCTTGAACTGTACTGGCCCCACCAATGTGCTGCAGCACATGGTGGATGT
>NZ_JBHNMF010001316.1:0-705 GCF_048562965.1 Thiolapillus sp.
CCACGACCGCCGTGCTGCTGCCCACGACTTGCGCCACGACCGCCGTTCTGCCCACGCTCCATCGCACTGTTGACGATGGCATCCACTTCTTCCTGTGGCATCAGCTGTGCTTCATACACGATGCCCAAGTTTTCGATCTGGCCAACAAATGCCCGCAGGTGATTTCTAGAACCCCGTTCGAGATTTTTATACGCCCGCACCACGTCCGTATGGGAGGATTCCGCGATGGCTTTCTCGAGATCGCCGATATCCAGCTCCTCAATGTAGCCGCCAACATACAATGCATCTTCCAAGGATACATCACCCCGGTCGATCAGCTTATTGTACAGAGTGGACAGTGCTTCATTCTGGAAAACTCCAACAGTATCGTCGGTAACAGGATCCACCAGGCCGTACTTGTCAATCTTGCTCTTCATGCTGTCCATGTGGTGTTGTTCAGAACCGGAAATATTGTTGAAAACCGGATGCTCCCACTTATCAAACAACGTGATATACACATCACGGGCCAGCTTTTCCTCTTCCCGCATGAAAAGCAGTGTGGCGGCTTCCGCATCTGACAACGCCGTTGTTACCTGGGTACCTGTATTTTCCTGATCCCAGGCACCCGGTTTTCCGCCTTTCCATTTTGCCTGCAACGGACTGCTGACAGCCAGTATCGCGGCCAAGGGAAGGGCTAATGTGATTGCCATTTTCATCTTGTTGAAT
>NZ_JBHNMF010001317.1:0-704 GCF_048562965.1 Thiolapillus sp.
ACTCCATCTGCGGCAACTCGTCGAACAGACTGGGTTGGTTGCTGGTATCTATTCTCGCAACACGCCTTTTTATAGGTCGGTTTTTCATCGTAGCGCAGCTAACCCGCATCGCTCACCGATCTCCTGGTTCCAGCATTTTGGGCACCGGGACGTGGCCAAGATAGCTCGATAGCCAATTTCTCGTGCCAAGGCACTCGCCAGGAGAAGAGATTCTCGTGTTTTTCGCTCTCTCAGGAGCTCTGGAGGATGTTTTTTTGACAGAACAGACGCACCAGTCCCTCAGCACCCAGGACTGATTCTTTGAGCCGATGTTGTCGGGGACGGAAGAACCTATCCAGGCGGTGACCAAGCAGGGTGCTGCTTGAGATTGGCCAGGATCTGAGCGATGTCGCTGGCGTAGGGGGATGCTTCCGAGAAGGACAGCCAGACTTTGCGTACCGTCAGGCGCAGGCGGGCGCCGATTTTCAGCAGCTTCAGACGGATCGTCGTGCTCTGGGCCTTGGCAAACGCCGTACCGGTCAGGCCCAGCCGACGCAGGCCGTGCAGCAGGACATAGGCAAAGGAAGAGAAGTACAGCCGCAGTTGGTTCGCCCGTAAGGTGGCACTGCTGGTGCGATCGGCGAACAGTCCCAGTTGCTGCTCCTTGATCCGGTTCTCCATCTCGCCACGGGCACAGTAAAGATCTTCGTATAAATGTTGGGCAT
>NZ_JBHNMF010001318.1:0-704 GCF_048562965.1 Thiolapillus sp.
AAGTTGTTGCGTAGTGCTGGGTGACCAGGACGTCTGGGGCACCAATAGGTTGTCAAAGGCCGAGTCGATTTTGGGGACTGGGATGTCCCAAAATCTATCACGAGGCCGAAGACACGCTTGGTATTTTCACTTGGTAATGGAATTTGATTGCATATAATAAAGGTGATTATGTCCAAAGCTCAGCTGCCTTCAGTTGTTTCTCGGTGCATGGCGGCGTATGAACGCAGGCAAACAGTAATCGTGGCACCAGGGATGGCAGATCGAATCGGCGGTTGAAGCGGTACTGGGCTTCCGCAAGATAGCGTGCCGCATATTTGCGTACTTTGAACCCGTGGCAGGTTCCCCGAATGGAGTTCTTGAGGTTGCCCAGCAGGGTGTTAATCCAGTGAAAACAATCCAGTTCCGAACTCTTACGCGGGTGAACCACCACCCGCTGATGATGTGTGACCTGCGCTCCTGCAGCCAGGAAGCCGGCCAATCCATCGGAGACCATCAACGTATCGACATCCAATGCCTGTTCCGCCCAGCGGCGCGAGGGTTGTCTGGCAAAAACCCGGCAGGGGATCGAAGCGGACGTAAACAGGATGGGGCAACCCGCCTTCCGGGTCCGGACGGGTTTCCACGGCAATCACGAAGGGCCTCTTTCCGGCGGCCCCTCGGCCCCGCTTGCCGCTGCGAGTTCCGCCCAGGTAGGCGTCATCGAC
>NZ_JBHNMF010001319.1:0-288 GCF_048562965.1 Thiolapillus sp.
TCACGGTACTAATTCAGCTTCAGAGGCTGGCTCAGGACCTGATGAGCCTTTTCCCTGGTCAAGTGTCGCGAAAACCAGTAGCCTTGCGCTTCAGGGCAATCCATCTTGCGCAGCAGCTGCACCTGCTCGGCGTTCTCCACGCCTTCTGCAACGATGTTCATCTTGAGATCCTGCCCCAGCGAAACGATGGCCTGAACAATGGCACTGGCATCTCCCATGCTGGTCACATCACGAATAAACGAGCGGTCGATCTTCAGCGTGTCATAGGAATAGCGCTTGAGATAGGAA
>NZ_JBHNMF010001319.1:298-704 GCF_048562965.1 Thiolapillus sp.
TTGGTGTTGTACGGGCTTGTGGATGGATAACCATGGCGTTATGCTTCCTCCAGGTTTTGCGTGAGCCAGTCGTTCAATATCTGGCGGGTTCGGAACAAAGGATAGCTCCTTTTTGGAATACAATCACATGGTACCCGACACACCAGCTCAATTCGGAGATCATGCCTGTTTCTTCAGCCACGCCGATAAATTCATTGGGACTCACCAGCCCGCGCTGGGGATGCTGCCAGCGCAGCAGGGCCTCGAAGGAAAGCACCTGCCCTGTCTGCAGGGAAACGATGGGCTGGTAGTGAATGACAAATTCTCCGCGGTCAATGGCGCGGCGCATATCCGTTTCCAGACGCAGACGCTGCACGGCAGTGGCGTGCATGTGCGCATCAAACACCACGGCATCGCCCGGTTCATC
>NZ_JBHNMF010001320.1:0-703 GCF_048562965.1 Thiolapillus sp.
TAATGCTGCTTGCGCCGGTTGTCAGTCTGGGAAAGAATTTTGCTGTTCCTGTCGGAGCCGGTTTGAGGGTCGTCAGTGAGGCGTAAGCGCCAAACAATCAGCCCTATTGCATTTTTTTGACAGGCGTGTTCCAGGGTAGCAGGGCTTCAATGTCCTCAACCGTCCTGGCATTGCCGATGTGCTGCAGCACATGGTGGAGGTAGGCAAACGGTTCCACGCCATTGGCCTTGGCCGTCTCGATCAGGCTGTAGGTGGTGGCGCTGGCCTTCGCTCCACGAGGGGTATCGGCAAAGAGCCAGTTCCGGCGTCCGACCGCAAAGGGACGGATGGCGTTTTCCGCCAGGGCGTTGCTGATATTCAGTCGTCCATCGGCAAGGTAACCGATGAGCAGTTCCCACTGGTTGAGGGTGTATTGGATGGCCTTATAGGTCAGGCTGTCCCTGGGCACCCGGGTGCTGTTTTTCTCCAGCCAGGCCTTGAGGTCATCGAGCACCGGTTGCGCCAGCTGCTGACGCTGCCGGGTCTTTTCTTCCGGCGGCAGTTTTTCGATCCGTTTCTCGATGGCGTAGAGTTTGCGGATCTTGCGTAAGCGCCCAAGAATCCACACCTGTTTTCCCCACCTGACCCTGTGCAGACTTTCTCCTGGAATTTCACGACATAGGAGAAATCGATGGACATGTCTGATGCCACCGAAGGTGCGCCG
>NZ_JBHNMF010001321.1:0-703 GCF_048562965.1 Thiolapillus sp.
GCAGAAAGCGATCATGAGCGGTATTTCCCGAGTTTACGTCTGGATTAGACTGCCAGAGGGCAAATCATGCCCGCTGGGTGAGATCGCCACGCAAATGGACGAGGAAGGTGGTCGCATCCAGGGGCAATTCCGGTATGCAGGGCGCGCCGCCGAGGGTATCCATTCTGTTTTTGAGGATGCGCTACCCGATGGTTGGGGAAGACAAATGATGGCGGTGATACACGGTCTTTCGCGCCGCCAGATGCGTTTACCCGATTTGCTGCCGCTGATGGAATACAGAGCGCTGGGTGCGCTGATGTTCAGCGATACACCGGTTATCCATGAGCCGCCGTCGTCCGCGAAGGAAGCTGCGATGGAGATGGAGAAACAATGGTATGCCGGCATGGTCAGCGGCTTTGAGCAGGAGTTGGCTGTCCGGAACGACGAGCACAGGCAGAAATTGGCTGATGTGGCATCTTCGCCTGGGGCGAGCGGCCCAAGTTCCTGTACACGGAATCGGGGGAGCCCCCTCAACAAGATGCACAAGAGGGCTGATTCTTTGGCGCTTAGTGCGGCCGGGCAAGGTCGCGTATTCCAGCGGGAGGGAGTCCCGCTCCGGCAAGGCTGGCCAGCCACCGGATAGAGAGTTCAGGGCCGGCGGGAGTAATCCCAAAGGTTAAGCACTGGAGGATCAAGACAGCAGGCCGTAAGCGTTAGCTGAACG
>NZ_JBHNMF010001322.1:0-702 GCF_048562965.1 Thiolapillus sp.
GAACTTGCGCAGCCGCGCCAGGCGCAGTTGTTCTTCCAGCAGCAGGATGTGTTTGCGCAATTCGGCGTTGAGGGCCTGCTGTTGCGCCAGAAGACGGTCTTTTTCTTCGAGAATCCGCCGCAGATCGGCCGGCGGGAGCGACGCTGGAGCAGAGGGATTCGGGGAAATGTCCGGCGCCGTTTTCATGGAACAAATTATAACATTATCATCTGCTTAGCGCATCAGAAAGTGGCCTCATAATGCAGCTTTCTGTGGCCTTTCATGGCCCCGAGGTCATAGCCGTCGAGCAGCCAGTTGACAAGCGTGTCTTCGGCCTCGTGATAGATTTTGGGACATCCCAGTCCCCAAAATCGACTCGGCCTTTGACAACCTATTTGTGCCCCAGCCGTCCTGGTCACCAAGCACTGCGCAACAACTTCGCAAGCTCGTTGCTGCTCCGTACTTGGCTCCCATATGACTGGACGCCGCGTTCGGAGGCCTACTTTGTTTTCCCTCTGGCGCAAGGCACGCCGGGAAAACAGTGCGGCCTCGCGGCTACTGGGGACTACCAGCCTTCGCTTCGCTCTCCATGGCTGGCAGCGTCTGCTGCCCCGTCAGCGAAACCAGCTCCTCTTCACCACCCGGCCAGTGGAACTTCTCCTCGGCCAGGCTCTTGTAATAGAGCACGAAGCCATTGTCTTCCCAATACAGCAGCTTGATCTT
>NZ_JBHNMF010001323.1:0-702 GCF_048562965.1 Thiolapillus sp.
CCTGCCCTGGCTGGACGAACAGGCCAACATGCGCAAGGAGAAGAACTTCTTCGAGACGACCGTTACCGAGTACCAGACGGGGGGGGCTTTGAGTTGGGATTGAGTCCTGCGCAGGCCCGGGTGATCGAATACTGGCAGGAGAAAGCCGTATTCGATACGCCTGAGGGAGAAAGCACAGTCAAAGTGGCTGCCCGCCCGATCCATCCTCTGGGCAAATGCCTGGCCAGCGTGCAGCTGCTGGCCTGGATCCTGGTGGCCAAGTACGCCGACGCCCTGCCGCTGTACCGCCTTGAAGGCATTCTCAAGCGCCATGGCGGCCACATCAGCCGCACCACGATGGCCAACTGGATCATCCGCCTGGACGACGTATTCAAGCCGTTGATCAACCTGTTGCGGGAACAACAGCTTGACGGTGACTACCTGCAGGCGGACGAGACACGGCTACAGGTACTCAAGGAAACGGGCAAAGCCGCCCAGTCGGACAAATGGATGTGGGTCATCCGGGGTGGCCCACCGGATCAGCCTGTTGTGCTCTACCACTACGATCCTTCACGCAGTGAGGAGGTGCCCTTGCGGCTGCTCGATGGCTTCGAAGGCGTTCTCCAGACCGACGGCTATGCCGGCTACAACCGGGTGTGTCGGGAAAACCCCATCACCCGCATCGGCTGCTGGGACCATGCCCGGCGCAAGTTCGTCGAAGCC
>NZ_JBHNMF010001324.1:0-702 GCF_048562965.1 Thiolapillus sp.
TGTTGCGTAGTGCTGGGTGACCAGGACGGCTGGGGCACAAATAGGTTGTCAAAGGCCGAGTCGATTTTGGGGACTGGGATGTCCCAAAATCTATCACGAGGCCGAAGACACGCTTGTTTTTCTGCGTACCGCCGCCGCCGATGCAGATGAGCGTATCGAGATGATTGGCATGGTAGTTGTCCACGATGACATCGGTCATGTCCTGCACCTTGCCACCGAAGAGCATGCGGTGAGGTTTGTCCCGGCTGGTGCCTAGGATAGTGCCGCCACGGGTCAGGATGCCTGACAGGGTTTCCCCTTCGAGGCGTTTGAAACGGTTGTCGACCAGTCCGCGAAAACCGTCCAGAAAACCGATCATCTGCATGCCGTAATGGCCTTGCGCCGCCTTTCCCGCACCGCGTATGGCAGCGTTCAGGCCGGGACTGTCGCCTCCGGCTGTCAGGATGCCGATATGTTTTGTCATAATACTTCCCCTTAATTACCCGATGACTGCAATGGTATTGCCTACTATGCCAGCAGTTTGCGCAAATGCAAAACGACGCAGATCAAGGAAAGGGCTTTCTTGTGCTCCGAGCAGCTATGCTATTAATTCTACTTTGTCATATTTCCCCACCCCTCCGCCGACAGGATTCTGTGGCAGCCTGTCGTCGCCGGTGTCGCTCTTGAATAAGTCTGGCGAGTTGTTTGGGTGTAGGTTCTGGC
>NZ_JBHNMF010001325.1:0-702 GCF_048562965.1 Thiolapillus sp.
CCGCGTTCGGAGGCCTACTTTGCTTCCCCTCTGGCGCTATGCGCACGACGGGTAAGCAGTGCGGCCTCGCGGCTACTGGGGTCTACCAGCCTTCGCTTCGCTCTCCATGGCTGGCAGCGGATGATCGAACAAATATTTCTGTAAGACCTTTTCTTGGGCGTCTTCGTCCAGAAGCCCCTGGAAATCCTTTATTGCATCCAAACGTGATTTGACTATGTCTCGATATAGAGATGCTTCTAGAACATCTCTATCCGCTAGCACAGAAAGGAGCGTCTCTATATCGGAAACATTATTGACAAATTCCTCGGCAGAGCCTCTCAGCTTCATCCTCTCGAACGCAAGTATCCCGTGTTTATACATGAGCTTTTTGTCTTCCTCATGCTCGACCGGCAGGGCACTCAGATTTGCGATCAAGGTTTCCGCACTCTTTTGAAATCCAGGCGGCAACGATTCTATCCATTCTCCGAGCGCTGGGCTCATTTCCTTCGCCTTCTCAACCTCGTGCTTCTTTCTCCATTCCGTCCATCGCTTCTCGACTTGAGTCAACCTGGATCTGAGAAAGCTGATCAAATCAGCGTATCTAGGTGTCGGGTACCATGTGATTATATTCCAAAAAGGAGCTATCCTTTGTTCCGAACCCGCCAGATATTGAACGACTGGCTCACGCAAAACCTGGAGGAAGCATAACGCCATGGTTATCCA
>NZ_JBHNMF010001326.1:0-701 GCF_048562965.1 Thiolapillus sp.
ATCGCATCACCCGGGCAGATGAAATCGACCAGCTGCTGGATCAGTTGATGAAAAAGGACTGGGTGGTCTACAGCAAGCCCTGCATCAATCACACCGAGACAATCATCCGCTACCTGGCCCGCTACAGCCACAAGATCGCCATCAGTGATCAACGTATCATCGGAATGAAAGACGATCAGGTGCACTTCCAATACCAAGACTACCGGGACGATCAGTCCAAGGTCATGAAGTTGGACACCGATGAATTCATCCGCCGCTTTTTGCTGCACGTGTTACCGAATGGCTTTATGCGCATCCGCCATTATGGCTTATTGGCCAACCGGTGCAGAAAGGCCTCCCTGGAGAGGATACGCAAGATCCTGGCACAACCGGCAAAGGCTGAAGAGCACCCCGAAGCGGATGAAGCGGGCGATTATCCCTGTCCCAAGTGCCATAAAGGGCATCTTGTGGCGATCTGGCGGATCAATCCTGTGTGGCCGCTTCCGGTACGGGGTCCTGGATGACGTAGATCAATCCGGATAGGACGGGCTAACCTATCAAGGACGAAACGAACAACAGGTGATTGTCTGCCTGAGGGGTTGGTATGGTCAGCAGGCTGAAAATACCTTAGACTGACAGAGGAATAACCAACAACGAGCAGGGAAAGCGCAAAAAATGATCGGATCAAGCGGCCAATATAGCGGGATTGAGACCATCACCCC
>NZ_JBHNMF010001327.1:0-699 GCF_048562965.1 Thiolapillus sp.
TTTGAGAAATCTAATGTCATTAGCTATCGGGCACCTCTATTAATTGCCCCTAATCCTGTAAAATAGCAGCATCACAGGCAAACGGGGAGAAATCCATGCAACCCAGCTTTTTTGATCAGGAAAATCGGTTAGCCCAACTGGAGAAACTGGGTGATCCACTGCCCCGACTGGACAGCATTGTGGATTGGGACGAGTTCAAACCAACACTCAAAGCGATCTACCAGAAGAAAAGGAAAAGCAATGCCGGCAGGAAGCCCTAGGATACCGTGTTGATGTTCAAAATGCTGGTACTGCAATCGCTTTATAACCTGTCAGATGATCAAACGGAATACCAAGTTCGGGATCGGTTGTCCTTTCAACGGTTTCTGGGATTGAATCCGGATGATACCATGCCGGATTCCAAGACCCTGTGGCTGTTTCGTGAGCAGCTGGCGCAGCATGGTTTGGTGGAGAAGTTGTTCAATACCTTTGATCAGCAACTCTGGTATTCCGATTTTATTCCCAAAGGTGGCCAGATCATTGATGCCAGCTTGGTCAATGTGCCGAAGAACCGGAATAAGCGCGATGAAAACAAAGCCATCCAAGCGTGTCTTCGGCCTCGTGATAGATTTTGGGACATCCCAGTCCCCAAAATCGACTCGGCCTTTGACAACCTATTTGTGCCCCAGCCGTCCTGGTCACCAAGCACTACGCAACAAC
>NZ_JBHNMF010001328.1:0-697 GCF_048562965.1 Thiolapillus sp.
CGTTTGAACCCATGCGTATCCTTCAGCAAAAAATTATTGCCGTTCTGCTTTCCCTGCTTCTGGGATTGCTGCCGCTGCAGGGTGCGTTTGCGGCTGAAACCGGAGGGCATCAGCACGGCGTTCTGTCGGACATGTCCATGACCTCGGTGAATGCTGATCATGATCGGATGCCGGATATGGCGCAGGACTGTGATCAGTGTGAACAGGACAGCTGCTGCAGCGGCAGCTCATGCAGTGTCGACCATTGTGTTTCCTGTACGCTGGCGGCCGTGCTTCTCCCGGATACTTCCCTGACTTTACCCTCTGTGGCGGCCGTCCGACTTGCGGGACTAGAGTCCCGGATCAGCAATGCCATGCTTTTTTCACTCTTCCGCCCCCCACGGGCCTGATTCCCTGCTGTAACTCCGTCCGGAGTTAATCCTTTTTCCCGAAAGAAAATGTTCTTCAGTGCGCTTGGCGTATCTGAAATGCAGAGGAATCAACTACATGAGAAACAAGAAAACAGCTATTCCGGGGGCAGGTCTGTCCCTGTCACGCCGGCGCTTCGTCCAGGGCATGGCCATGGGTGGTGTTGCCGCCAGCATGGGGCTGACCTCCCGTGCTTTGTGGGCCAATACCGATCAGCAGCAGAAGATACCCACCCTCACGGGTACGGACTTTGATCTGACCATCGCCGAGCAGGCAGTCAATTTTACGG
>NZ_JBHNMF010001329.1:0-696 GCF_048562965.1 Thiolapillus sp.
ATTAGCGGCTAAGAAAATAGTGTTTGTATGACGATACCAGTGCTTCGTTCAGGCTCCAACTGCCGGTCAAGATGTTGCGAAACAGTTTTGCAGTGAAACGGAACACCGCCATGAAAGGGAAGCAGTAAGGATGATATTTCCGGGTGTACATCAGTGCACTTACATTTGAATGGTATTCTGCCACCTTGCTTTCCATGCTGGCGCCACCGATATGCCTGACGAAAGATTTTTTGCACCAATCAATATGACTGCCTGAGGGCAGGCGTCTGATCAGATCCAGTTCTTCAAAGTACAGGAAGTATTCTTCATTGAACAAGCCAATCGTGCGGAAAACTTCCGCCCTCACAAACATGGCTGCACCTTCGATATAGTCCAATGGTTTTGGCAGCTCAGCGTGTGCAGCTTCTTCTATCGTTAATCCCTTGAGCGCGTGCTTGTAAGTGCTCAGGCATGGGGAGTAATAGCTGCCTCCCGCACATTCCACCACCAAGCCATTTTCGTCGAGAAGAGTACTGCCAAATATGGCCACGGAGGGTTGTTTCTTAGCAGCTTCCAGCAATTGTGTGAGGCTATCGGCTGTTGGCAGGGTGTCATTGTTCAGGATCCAGACGAAGTCAGGTGACAGGTGCTCCAGTGCGTAGCGGATGGCCAGGTTGTTTCCCGCCGCGTAGCCGCTGTTGGTTGTGTTCCGAAGGA
>NZ_JBHNMF010001330.1:0-696 GCF_048562965.1 Thiolapillus sp.
TAGTTAACGGCAGAAAAAGCAGCCGAGACATAATCCCGATCTGCCTAACCTAAAGACAACCCATACGAGGTATCCATCATGCGCATTTTCCCCATCAGCATTACCCTGCTGACCTGCCTGCTCTCTTCAGCAATCCATGCGGACAACAATCTCCATATCCGGAAACAGGTGTTGAACAATCAGGATCTGGCCGGTGTAGGCAGCATCACCTTCAACCTTTACGATACCCGCACAGACCCTGTTCCACTGATATCGCAAACCTTCCAACCGGGTTACTGGCTGAAGAAATCACAAGCGGGACATACCATTATCAGTGCAGAACTGAATGGCACTTCCTTTATGCAAGACACAAAGGGATTATGGGTAGAGCTGGAAATCAATGGACAGGCTGTTGGGCAACGGGAACCCATGGCGGCAGGTACAACCGGCATAACCTTCGCCACAGGCAATCCGCTGAACATGAGCGGCAATGCCATTCGTGATGTCGCCGATCCAACACTTGATCAGGATGCAGCAACCAAAGCCTATGTGGACGATGTGGTTATCGCCACAGGAAGTGGCGATATTACATCTGTGTAAGCGCCAAAGAATCAACCCTTTTGCATCTTGTTGAGGGAGGTGTTCCAGGGTAGCAAGGCTTCGACGTCCTCAACCATCTTGGCGTTCCCAATATGCTGTAGCACATGGTTGAGATAG
>NZ_JBHNMF010001331.1:0-696 GCF_048562965.1 Thiolapillus sp.
GACGCCGCGTTCGGAGGCCTACTTTGTTTTCCCTCTGGCGCAAGGCACGCCGGGAAAACAGTGCGGCCTCGCAGCTACTGGGGTCTACCAGCCTTCGCTTCGCTCTCCATGGCTGGCAGCGGGGGAAAACCGGATGGGAACAGGTAAACTACAAGGTCAGCTTCAGGGCTTCAGCCGCTGGAAAATGCGGCAGCTGCATACCATGGAGCAACTGGAAGCCTGGCTGAAACAGCAGGGCCTGTTTACCTCTCAGGCGCAAAAAGCCCTGCAGCACGCAGGTATCACGCTGCGTCAGAACCACGTTACCGTCGCCGTAGTCGGCGAATTTTCCCGCGGCAAGACCGAACTCATCAACTCCCTGTTCTTCGGCGACCACAATTTCCGCCTGCTCCCGACAGACGCCGGTCGCACCACCATGTGTCCCACCGAAATCTTTCAGGACGACCTCGAAGAACCCTATTTGCGCCTGCTGCCCATCGAAACCCGTCTGGATGACATCAGCCTGACGGATCTGCAAACCCAGCCGGAGCGCTGGGAACATATTCCCCTGAACGTGGAAGATGGCGAAGACTTGTTCAGTAAGCTGGGAAAGATTAAGGAAAACAAGATGGTATCCCGCGATGCGGCCGAACAGATGGGCCTTATCGATGTCAGCCAGACGGTGGATGACCTGGAACGCCTGGTTTCCGTACCCGC
>NZ_JBHNMF010001332.1:0-694 GCF_048562965.1 Thiolapillus sp.
TGTGCCAGATTAGCGCCAAATACTGGCATGAGGAAAAAACGTGGACGGCAACGAGATACTACTACTGGGATTGGGCATTCATTCTCCCTGCCCGAATTCAACCAATAACCGCAACACCCCCCGGTGTGGCTTCCTGCCAGTATGGTCCATCACAGAACACCGCGATCAGGCCTCATAGCCTGGTCAAAATTGCACGCTGATAACAGGTCAATTTTGGATGCTGTTTGACAACCGAGACCAAAGCGCGCCTGCTAGCATTTCTAAGCTGCCGGTGCGGCAGTGAACTTATCGGTCGAGTAGATGGGCTCCACAACAGGTTAGGATCGTGTTGGCATTCTCTGTTTGCCGGCTGGTTTCCCACCGGTACCGCAATATCCTCTCCGTACTGTCGCATCACCACACCCCTCACAGAACCGTGCTTGCACTACTCACGCACACGGCTCCTCAACAACACGCTTCGCGGAAGAAGTCACCATAGGTTCACCTGAATTCGCGGGGGAGGCAACGGGAAGCGTTGGCGCAGCAGCCGGAACTTCTCGAAATTCAGACTGCCACGCTTTCCACGCCGGCCTGGCCATTTGAAAAGTATCAGTTCCACCTGATAGGCAAAGTTGCTGATACTCCGACTGTTACCCGATACTCCGTAATACGCATAATGGCCCCGCAGCTTGTTTGCGGTGGTTCGCATGATCTC
>NZ_JBHNMF010001333.1:0-693 GCF_048562965.1 Thiolapillus sp.
GCCTATTGCCGCATCTCCAGTTACCTGCAGACCATGGCAAATCAGGGATACAATCCGCTGGTCGCCATTCAAATGGCCTTTTCGGGACAGCTCTATGCTGATAGGGGTGAGTAGTTACTGCCATGCCAACGGCTCGTGTCGATGCTTTCGGCACCAGAGCCTCATCAGCTCCAGGCTTCGGCGCATCTTCTTTCTCGCCGTCTTGCGTTTTACCAGGTAGCGTCCCCTGCGATCCTTTCCCGCAATGTGCGTCAGGCCCAGAAAGTCAAACGTCTCGGACCTGCCTCCTCCTCTTGAGCTATTTCTCCCAAAGCGGCGTAGGTGGGTCTTGGCTTCGTTCAATTCCAGTCCGTATCGCTGGAGTTGTTCTTCCAGCGCGGTTCGCAGTGCGTCAGCGTCGGCTTTGTGCTCGAAGCTCAGGATGGCGTCGTCTGCGTAGCGGACGATGTATACCTCTCCTCTTGCATGCCGCTTTCGCCAGTGGCGGACATAGCTGTCCATCGCTTCGTTTAACACGATGTTCGCCAGCAGCGGGGAAATGATGGCCCCTTGCGGGGTGCCTCTCTTTTGCTTTTGGCGGTAACTACTCACCCCTATCAGCATAGAGCTGTCCCGAAAAGGCCATTTGAATGGCGACCAGCGGATTGTATCCCTGATTTGCCATGGTCTGCAGGTAACTGGAGATGCGGCAAT
>NZ_JBHNMF010001334.1:0-693 GCF_048562965.1 Thiolapillus sp.
AACTGAGGGAGAGAAAGCGTTCATGGCTGTCAAACAGCATCCAAAATTGACCAGTTATCAGCGTGCAATTTTGACCAGGTTATGAGGCCTGATTGCGGTGTTTGAACCGGTAGGATTCATTGCCGGTTTCGATGATGTCGCAGTGGTGGGTGATGCGGCCGAGCATGGCGGTCGTCATCTTGGCATTGGTAAAGACCTGCACCCATTCGGAGAAGGATAGATTGGTGGTGATGATCAGACTGGTGCGTTCATAGAGCTGGCTGACCAGGTGTAACAGCAAAGCACCGCCAGACTCCGGGAACGGCAGATACCCCGGTTCATCGAGGATCACCAGATCCACGACATTGAAGAAGCGAACCCGCTGGCCACGATGGATCACCGCAATGCCCAGGGCCGTGGCCAGGTGGTTTTTCCTCGTGCCGGTACCGCCTACCAGGGGTAGTGACCGGGTAGCTGCGATAACCGCCAACTTTTAAGCAGCCACTTCATCAATGGGCAATCTCGTGTCAAAATCTATCACGAGGCCGAAGACACGCTTGATTTCCGGTTCATTGCCGGCATAGGTGTTCAGCAATGCCTGGGCCTGCTGTTTACTGTGCGGGCGCAGCAGATCCATGAGTGCAATCCTGGCTCCGGGGCCGGCATATTTTAGCAGCGTTTATTATGCGGATCGGCTACGCGAG
This sequence comes from Thiolapillus sp., assembly GCF_048562965.1. NCBI lineage: Bacteria > Pseudomonadati > Pseudomonadota > Gammaproteobacteria > Chromatiales > Sedimenticolaceae > Thiolapillus > Thiolapillus sp. Next base: position 684 of record NZ_JBHNMF010001334.1, read on the forward strand.
AGTTTCGACC
>NZ_JBHNMF010001335.1:0-693 GCF_048562965.1 Thiolapillus sp.
TGAATGATTCCTCGTCATCTTCCTCAACTGCCGCCCCTACATATCGCCCTGGCGTCAGCACGAACCCGTGCTTCTCCACTTCTTCCAGTTCCGCTGAATAACAGAACCCCAATACATCCTCATAGGGTTCTCCATCGCTGAACTCGGTTTCCCGCCAACGGTGATAGGTTTTCGCAATCGTGTGGATCTCTTCTTCAGTGAAGGCGATCTGTGTTCGTGACAGTTGTTCTGATCCCATCTTGCGGCAGTCGATGAAAAGGATTTCTCCGCCTCGATCTCGGCTGCCGTTCTTGCCGGCTTTCTTGTCCTTGCTCATGAACCACAGGCAAGCGGGTATCTGGGTATTGGAGAAAAGTTGCCCCGGCAAGGCGACCATGCATTCCACCACGTCATCCTTGATCATCGCCTTGCGAATGTCGCCCTCCCCGGACTGCTGGGTGGTCATGGATCCGTTGGCCAGCACGATACCGGCCCGACCCGCCTTGGAAAGCCGGGCCAGCATGTGTTGCAGCCAGGCGTAGTTCGCGTTGCGGGCCGGTGGGATACCGTATTTCCACCGGGGGTCCTCCTGAAGCTTGTCCGCTCCCCAGTCCGAAATATTGAATGGCGGATTGGCCAGGATGTAATCGGCTCGCAGCGTGTGATGCTGATCATTGGTGAAGGTAGAGCCGTAGGTTTTGCCCAGGTCGCCCT
>NZ_JBHNMF010001336.1:0-693 GCF_048562965.1 Thiolapillus sp.
CCGGCATTCATGCCGGAATAGTCCACCTGCCTATATTACGAAGGTATGCATCAATGTGGCGGTTTGTAAAAGACGAAAAAAGTCGTTTTCAACTATGGATTGAGCAGGGATGGTGTTGGCTCCTGCCCCTTTTTCAGTATCTCAAGTCGTTTTTCGTTCAGTTTCTTGTATTTCAAGCGCGGGGCTTCCGATTGTGGCGTGGGGGGTGGCAATATGGAATAGCGGGGATCATCCTGGCCCATGGAGATTTCCAGGCGGTCCTTCAAGTACGCCATCCAGGATTTTGGATCGTTCGGATCCACGCCGTCGGGGAAGGACATATCGTCTGTGGTGAGCAACCCGCGTTCATCCAGATGTGCGAGCTTGAGTTCATCGTCACCCAGAAGATGCATTTCTTCGGCGGTCAGAAGCATCCGGGATACCAGTGCGGTAGTGGACAACAGGCCCTGGGAAACCACCCCGATACGGTCGGGCGGCGCGGCGAGAACAATGGCCGGCACCACAGTGATATTCCATGACTTGGCCCAGCCGGCGTCTTTGATGAACGGCATCTTCTCCATGCCAGGCATTGGTTTGCCATCGAGGGAAATCAGTCGGATTTCGAACCCATACCGCAACGCGAACTGTTTCAGAGGAAATATCTGAAAATGGCAGTATTTGCATGATGAAGAGTAGAAAAAGAAGATACCGGCC
>NZ_JBHNMF010001337.1:0-690 GCF_048562965.1 Thiolapillus sp.
AGGGCCTCGGAAAAAATAGATTACCCCAATTTTGTAATCGGATTGATTGTGACAAACCATGATTCCAGATCAGGTTTTCTGTCAAATCGTTTTTCCAATTCACGCATGGCATGCTTACTCAGGGATACTCCCGCTTTATAGGATTTCTTCACTTTCCTTACCACCGGATGAATCCCTTTGTACGCCATACTCCGAGCCAAACCCAAGGTTTTCTCAACAGAATCCAGTAATTCGCCTCGCCAATGATTTTCCAGAACACCCCATAGTCTTTCGACCGGGTTGTATTTGCTGTGATACGGCGGGTAGTACGCCAGTCGTATCCTGATTTGATGTGTATCGCTGAATTCCGTCAACCGCTTCATCCATTGAGTTCGGCGACTGCTGTTCTCCGGACCGTTGTCAGCATTGATGACCAAGGTATGGGGGCGGTCTTCTGGCGCGAAGGTTTTCCACAGTTCCTCCAGTCGATCCACCATGAAGTCTGCTGTGACTTTGCCCTGCGCGAACCACAAGTAACTTTTCGCTTGTTTGGGCAGCAGTATGCCAAACGGCGTTAAGGTGCATTTTGAGTCGAAATCATGGTCGCAGGCCGGTTGGGGACAACGGCTTTTTCCTCCCCGGGAAAAGGGTCCCACCTTGACGGTTGTCTTGGTGTCCAAAGATAACCGTAATACTCCCGGCTGTTCATCA
>NZ_JBHNMF010001338.1:0-690 GCF_048562965.1 Thiolapillus sp.
ATTCACGCATGGCCTGCTTACTCAGGGATACTCCCGCTTTATAGGATTTCTTCACTTTCCTTACCACCGGATGAATCCCTTTGTACGCCATACTCCGAGCCAAACCCAAGGTTTTCTCAACAGAATCCAGTAATTCGCCTCGCCAATGATTTTCCAGAACACCCCATAGTCTTTCGACCGGGTTGTATTTGCTGTGATACGGCGGGTAGTACGCCAGTCGTATCCTGATTTGATGTGTATCGCTGAATTCCGTCAACCGCTTCATCCATTGAGTTCGGCGACTGCTGTTCTCCGGACCGTTGTCAGCATTGATGACCAAGGTATGGGGGCGGTCTTCTGGCGCGAAGGTTTTCCACAGTTCCTCCAGTCGATCCACCATGAAGTCTGCTGTGACTTTGCCCTGCGCGAACCACAAGTAACTTTTCGCTTGTTTGGGCAGCAGTATGCCAAACGGCGTTAAGGTGCATTTTGCGTCGAAATCATGGTCGCAGGCCGGTTGGGGACAACGGCTTTTTCCTCCCCGGGAAAAGGGTCCCACCTTGACGGTTGCCTTGGTGTCCAAAGATAACCGTAATACTCCCGGCTGTTCATCAGATTGAGCATTCACCCGATGAATTTCTTCAAAGATGGCGTCAGTTTCTGGCAGACGTTTGTGTGGCTTGCATTTGCGGATACGTTGTGGCCGGTAGC
>NZ_JBHNMF010001339.1:0-688 GCF_048562965.1 Thiolapillus sp.
GAACCGGAATAGTTGCCTATGGCAGCGGCACTCCCACCTACCTGCATCAGCGAATCGATAATGGATATCGAGAAGTTCGGGCCGTTGATAAGTAGCCACCAAAAGAACCCTGTGAATACCGTAAATCGAATCAATTCAGCGAAGAACTCGCCGATGTCGGCTTTCCTCAGTGCCATCATGCCGAACGTCCACACCATTGAGATCAGTGCCAGTGTCCAAAACAGACGTGTAGCGACAGACTCAATAATGCTTGCCCACAAGCTCGCATTGGTTTTAAATCGGTTCAATACCGTATCCATGATGCCGGCGTTGTTGATTGCTGAAAATGCCTCTGCCGAGCACAGAAGCAGTCCCAGCATGGTAATGGCAACAAAGAGCTGTTTGCGCTTATTGGTTCTTCCATTCATACGACGTCACCGTTTCATTGTCGCTCACATCAAATGTCGCCAGGCCCCCAGGTTTTCGGCTTATCACTGGGCTTTATGGCGCTTCTTCGAAGGCATAAAGATGCAAATTTCTGCCTCAGCGCTTCCGGCTCCATTTTCATCACGTTCTCATGCCGGCAATTTTCATTGTTTACTTTGGGCATCGTGACCGTCTCGGGCCGCTCTGAACAGGCCGCCAACCCAAGGAGACCCAGCATTAAAAACACTGTTTTAATCTTTTTCATCTTTTCCTCGCTGCTTAT
>NZ_JBHNMF010001340.1:0-688 GCF_048562965.1 Thiolapillus sp.
ACCGGGATGTGGTCATGAAACACACAAGTTAGTTAGTTAGTTGGTGCTTTAAGCCCAGTCAACCACAGAGGATTACATCAGGGCTAAAAACAAACTTACGTTTATCTCCTAGTTATTCATGAAACCAATTTTAAAACGTTTCACATAAAAATTTGAAACAATTCATTAAAAACACTTCACACAAACATTACCTTAACACACTTTATATTTTGTAAAACACACCAATCTCACGCAAGAAATCAAAAATCACTTCCGGAATCACGTTCCGAAAGAGTGAATACAAAGATTTCTCTTCAAAATATTTCTTTCTTATATCCAACAAATCAGCACATTCAAGTAAGATGTGCTTAACTGTGAGTACAACATCACATGCAACACAAACAGGAGCCTCTTCTTTTCTCAAAATAAAGGAATGTGTCAAATGAGAGTGACCAATATGTAATCTATTTAAAACAGTGCTTTCTTTTCTTGTATTACAAAAAGATAACAGTTTGTCTGGAAGTTTCGGTAGAATTTCGTGAAATTTATTAGATATCAAACCAGTTTCATCCCATTCTTTTTGCCAAACTTGATAGACATATTTGGCAGTTAAGGGTTTTAGGTCCGAAAAAGGCATGAGATCAGCTGTCGGTTTATTGTCAAGAGCTTTTTTCGCAGCTCTATCAGCAACCTCGTTTCCTCGAATACC
>NZ_JBHNMF010001341.1:0-687 GCF_048562965.1 Thiolapillus sp.
ATTATTGTAAAGATTATTACTTATGATAATATAGATTATCAAAAGAAATAGGGCACTTGGTACTGAATAATATGAAGGAGATAGAGGATAATCCTCAAGTTGAGCGTAATTCAGAAGCGCTCCCTGATTTATCGCCCCTTGTTGGTCAGGCAAGTGATCTTGCCAATCCTGTGGATATGTACCTGGCCGGTAAATCGCGACATACACAGCGGATGACCCGCAGTCACATGGATAGAGTGGCTAGATTGTTTGGGTACACTGACTATTTAAAAGCCCCTTGGGGTTCTTTACGTTACATCCATGTGCAGCAGGTAATGGACTACCTGCAGGAGCAGAAATATTCACCCAGTACGATCAATGCTACTTTGGCAGCCATACGAGGGACAGCGCAGACAGCCTTCAACCTGTATCGGATGGATGGGGATGATTTGGCTCGAATTCGTGCCATAAAGATGGTTCGGGGTTCCCGGCTGCCAACAGGACGCATGATTCCTCTTGGGGAAATCTCCAGCTTGGTTAATACTTGTATTGCTGACGAAAAAGCCAGTGGACCACGTGATGCTGCCATCATAGGGCTGCTGTATATCGCCGGCTTGAGGCGTGCAGAAGTGGTCTACCTGCAACGGAAAGACGTTGATATCAAGAACCAGGTACTGACCGTTATTGGAAAAGGTAACAAACAAAGAA
>NZ_JBHNMF010001342.1:0-687 GCF_048562965.1 Thiolapillus sp.
ATAAGTAATAATCTTTACAATAATTCGAGTAAGAATAACAATATTTCAGGCGGAAGCACCGAGTTCATGAACGTGCACCTGCAATGGCTTTGCTTGCGTAACAACCTGAGAATGATGAGTAAACAGGATGACCTGAGTCTTTTGAGCCAATTCAGCCAAGGCATTCAATGCCGCCTCGGAACGTGCATCGTCAAAATCCACCAGCACATCGTCCACGATAAAAGGCATGGGTTCCGCGTTTTCCATGTACTTTTCCAGAGAAGCCAGGCGCAATGACAGGTAAAGTTGATCCCGTGTGCCTGAGCTCATGCCTTCCACATGTACGCGTTCTCCCCCTGTACGAATACCCGCGAGGACCGGCTCATCCTTTTCATTGAAGTCAGTCATGAGTCTGTCGAATGATCCGAGCGTCAGTGCGGAAAAGTGTTGGCTGGCACGCGTGATCAGCGGTCCTTGGTTTTCTCTGCGATAACGCTCGATCTGGTCATGCAGTATCTTGCCGGCAAGCTTTACATGAACATAGCGTTCAGCATCTGCACGAATACTGGCTAACAGGGCGTTTGCCTGATCAGCGAGCACCGCCGCTTGATCATTGCCATCCATCAGTTCCAGTTCTTTTTCCTCGCGTCCCTTGGTCTCGGCCAGTTCCGTTTGGCGGGGTTCCAGCTCATCCTCAATTTTATCCCT
>NZ_JBHNMF010001343.1:0-686 GCF_048562965.1 Thiolapillus sp.
CAAGGAAAAAGCGCATAATGTGGCGGTGACGAAGTGTTACTCAGCATATTTAATAACAAGTTATTGAATAACAATGTTATTTATGGATTTTTCGAGCGGCCTGGTAACATATGCGGGTTAACAGGAGAGCCAATTTCAAGCCCCAGTATCCTTCCGGCATTGCTCCCATTGGCCGCGATTTCAAGCAACCCCAGGGAATTCTCATAGCAAAAAAGCGCTCCTGCTGGTACTGACGAAAAGGTGTGGGCCGGCTTCACCAACTGCTCTCCAACCACCACACCCTGCAGATCCCTGAGATTTCGCATCCGGAGACCCGTCATGGCGTTGCCGAAGCCATCAAGATAAATGACTTCAGCCAGTTCACCCGGCCATGAAGCACCCGCCATCCCGTCTACCGGCAGCGGATAAGTATCCGGCGACTGTCCGTTGACAAGCAATCCCGCCACAGGAGCAAAAACATCCCTGCCGTGAAAACTGGCCGAAGCAGCTTTCATGTAACTTTCATGCAATCCCGCCAGGAAGCAGTTTTCCACACCGGCATTGGAAACCAGCAGCGACAGCAATCCGTTGTCCGGTCCAAGATACCAGCGATCACCGATATTCAGGCATATGGCTTTTCTGCTCCCTCCCACACCCGGGTCAACTACCGCGACCACCACGGCGTTTTCGGGCAGGTAGTTGTTCAG
>NZ_JBHNMF010001344.1:0-685 GCF_048562965.1 Thiolapillus sp.
AGTGGGCGTCGATCTGGTAAACCAGCGTCAGGTACTTGTGCCCTTTCTTCCAGGCAATCTCATCGATGCCGATGGCCTGCACCCCGCTGAGATCCTGGTGGGCACGACCCCATTCAACCGCTGCCAGCTATGGAGAGCGAAGCGAAGGCTGGTAGACCCCAGTAGCCGCGAGGCCGCACTGTTTTCCCGGCGTGCCTTGCGCCAGAGGGAAAACAAAGTAGGCATCCGAACGCGGCGTCCAGTCATATGGGAGCCAAGTACGGAGCAGCAACGAGCTTGCGAAGTTGTTGCGCAGTGCTTGGTGACCAGGACGGCTGGGGCACAAATAGGTTGTCAAAGGCCGAGTCGATTTTGGGGACTGGGATGTTCCAAAATCTATCACGAGGCCGAAGACACGCTTGCGCCATCTCCACGGAGCGGAATACGCTTTCCCAGGAGGTTCGGAAGACTTCCGCCGTCTCCTTCCAGGAGAGCCGCCTGGCCCAGCTCGCCAGAAACCAGCCATAGGCTCTGGTCAGTGGCCGTTTCCCCATGGCCCAGGGCATTTGTTCCACGCGAATCCCACAGCTGGGGCATTCGACCCGGCGTGGGGCATACACCAGAAACACCTTGATCCCCCACAACGGAACAAACTCGAATCGGCGCTTCGCCAGTCGATCATAGCCTGGGCGATGGTGGCCGCAGC
>NZ_JBHNMF010001345.1:0-685 GCF_048562965.1 Thiolapillus sp.
ATGCAATACTCCGCACCTTTGGGCTGAGAGATAACGCTGTTCAAAAGACGATTCAAGCGGGCATAGCGTGTCAGATCCGGATCGGGCTTACGCATGACCGAAGCCACCCAGCTTTTGTTTTTGGTCTTCCAGCTTGTAACAGCGATACTATATCTAGAACGTGGCTCTTCATTCGGGATTTGTAAAACATGAGACTTATCCCAATGTGGCATGGCGTCGTTAAGTGAAAATCCACGTATAGCCAGAACCACCGCCTGCATCTCATTCTGGCCTGATCTGGAATACGGGTCTTTTACGAGCACCGTAAGCTCAGTAAGGTTGAAAGGTCGGGTAGAAAAAAGCAGGCCGCGCGGTAAACCCTTGAGTCTTGCCCATCTGGCTAATATGTTGATGCCTTCAATAAGGGGGGCGGGTAACACTTCTCCCGGCGCATCCATAGTTGTGACATACTTTTTGGCTACAAGCCCCCGCTGCGCAATCATTTCCTTGGGCAACCCAATAAGGCGGAACGGCATATGCGCCAGGTCGAAAGAGAACAGACGCTGATGTGCCTCCTTAAATCCACTCAAACTGTTAAATATTGGCCAATTCAGCAAGGCTTCGAAATCTGGCGGGCAATACTCTGCCATGTGTTCCTGCCAACCGGCCTTGCCGTCCCTCGACAGGCGGGTAGGAAATGCTGCGA
>NZ_JBHNMF010001346.1:0-685 GCF_048562965.1 Thiolapillus sp.
CTGCGGGAAAAGCTGCTGCATCAGGCCTTTCTTGAGGTTCTTGAGGGCGTCGAGCTTGTGCGACTCCAGCCCGATCACCTCATCAAGGGAGGAGAGGCAGTGGGCGATTTTTTGTTGTTCGTCCCGCTTAGGTGGAAGCGGAACCCAAATCAATCGTAAATTGTCAAGTGTGAGTTTAGGAGGAGCTGCGCCCGTAATATGCTGAGAAATATCAAGAGCCGTTAAATAATTCTCGAGCAATGTGTCAATTGCCAATGTTGGTCGCAATACATGCGCATGATTATTTACCCAATATTGTCCTTCGACGATAAAAGCTGTTTTTTCATAAGGTAACCACTTAGCACCATCTTCACCAATCAAAAGAAGTCGTTCGTCGAAGATATATTGGTCGATATAATCAATCGCACCACTTGCTCCATAATATGGATAAGGACCAGGATTTCGTTTAGTGCGTGCAACGGGCTTGCGAAGGTTATCAAGAACCTCACAAACATCCCCCAACCGCTTCACCTCCCACGCCCCCGCCTCCCGAAACTCAGGAAAGCGCAGCCTGGGCACCAATGACTTTTTCTTGTCGCTTTTACTGCGCATACACTTCCAGCCCTGAAATTTCCTGGCCTTCGGCCTGCTTGAGCAGCAGGGTTGTGAGGTCGTCCATCAGTTCCAGCTCTTTTTGGGCCCGCAC
>NZ_JBHNMF010001347.1:0-684 GCF_048562965.1 Thiolapillus sp.
ACGCCGGGAAAACAGTGCGGCCTCGCGGCTACTGGGGTCTACCAGCCTTCGCTTCGCTCTCCATGGCTGGCAGCGCTGGATCAGCGCCAGGATGGCCTAGCCCGCATCGCTCACCGATCCCTTGGTTCCGGCGTTTTTGGGCGCCGGGACGTGGCCAAGATAGCCCGATAGCCCATTTCTCGTGCCAAGGTACTCGCCAAGAGGAAGAGATTCTCGTGTTTTTCGCTCTCTCAGGAGCTCTGGAGGATGTTTTTTTGACAGAACAGACGCACCAGTCCCTCAGCACCCAGGACTGATTCTTTGAGTCGATGTTGTTGGGGACGGAAGAACCCTATCCAGGCGGCGACCAAGCAGGATGCTGCTTGAGATTGGCCAGGATCTGAGCAATATCACTGGCGTAGGGATACGCTTCCGAGAAGGACAGCCAGACTTTGCGTGCTGTCAGGCGCAGACGGGCGCCGATTTTCAGCAGCTTCAGACGGATCGTCGTGCTCTGGGCCTTGGCGAACGCCGTACCGGTCAGCCCCAGCCGGCGCAGGCCATGCAGCAGGACATAGGCAAAGGAAGAGAAGTACAGCCGCAGTTGGTTCGCCCGCAGGGTGGCACTGCTGGTGCGATCGGCGAACAGTCCCAGTTGCTGCTCCTTGATCCGATTTTGTTCGGCGCATCCCTGCGCCTCACCCC
>NZ_JBHNMF010001348.1:0-684 GCF_048562965.1 Thiolapillus sp.
CGTTTCTTGGCGGCGTAAGTCAATGACGCGAAACTTTGTTGCTTCATTTGGCTCTGTACTTATGTTCTGGGAGGTGGGTATATTTTACCCTGTTTGGTCGATTCAATCAGAGCTTCCTTAGCACTTCTCCAATCTTTTCTGTTAAATCGGAAGAAACGGGATCAGCGCCACAATTACAATTGCGCCCAGGGTAATTCGCTGTCTCACTCCATTCTCTATGTTTCATTTCATTGCCCTTCGGGCGCGGCCATTGGCCGCTGAAATATCCTCAACTGAAACACCTAGCAAGCGGGCCGCGACGGCATCAACTGTTTCTGCAACAGGCATCTCGACATTGAAATACCCGCCAGCACCAGGCGCCGTGTCAACCTGTGCGGAAGGCGGCAAAAAACGGATGCCATTACTATTGGCAATGAGGGTTACAACCCCTTTGCCGATGCCCACCGGAATAATGTCGCGTAGGTTGTTTGGCATCTTTCAGTTCCTGGGGAATGGATTGATACATTCCATTTGATGATGGCTGTAAGACTAACACATTAAGCGGCATCTATCAAGATAATATACCATTATCAGTATATTTGCGGTTTTCGGGTCGATTCAGGACGCGATGGGAAATTTTGCAGAAAAACGCTAAGGGGTGGGTTTTCGCTTTTTGTTCATACCACGCGTTTCCTGTCGTTCCGG
>NZ_JBHNMF010001349.1:0-683 GCF_048562965.1 Thiolapillus sp.
TAGAGCAGTGTGAGGAAGAAGAGGAAACTTGCAAATGAGGATCTTCTTGCGCTGCCAGCCATGGAGAGCGAAGAGAAGGCTGGTAGTCCCCAGTAGCCGCGAGGCCGCACTGTTTTCCCGGCGTGCCTTGCGCCAGAGGGAAAACAAAGTAGGCCTCCGAACGCGGCGTCCAGTCATATGGGAGCCAAGTACGGAGCAGCAACGAGCTTGCGAAGTTGTTGCGTAGTGCTTGGTGACCAGGACGGCTGGGGCACAAATAGGTTGTCAAAGGCCGAGTCGATTTTGGGGACTGGGATGTCCCAAAATCTATCACGAGGCCGAAGACACGCTTGGGCCTATCATCACAGTTTTGGCCTCCATCGTCCTAGGAGCATGGCTGCTTCTTACGGCAAAAAAACAGAAGAAGTAACAAAAAAGCTAAAGGGGACGTAACTAGTCGAGTAGATCGGCCATTGCTGGCTTTCACCCTCACAGAACCGGACGTGCGGATTTCCCGCATCCGGCTCTTCCGAGCAGGTCACCCGGATTGAGCGGGAGCCAATTGTCTGGGCGCATTATTTTTGGGGCTCTTCCCCAAATGGAGTGGGTAGATTATCGTAATCCCCTATGAGAGACAAAGACCTATATGCCCAGATACTGGGAATCAAGAGTCCCTGGCAAGTATCCGGTGTAGAGCTGGCGCT
>NZ_JBHNMF010001350.1:0-683 GCF_048562965.1 Thiolapillus sp.
ACCGCCATAGCGGCTGATTGCGCATGCGGCGGTAAATGGCGATGGTTTTGTCCGCTTTCATTCTGATCTGGGCTCAGTGGTAGTTGCTGCTGATTACAGTTCACTAACCGTCAGAATCCTTCGCTGCCAGCCATGGAGTCGAGTAGGCAAGAGGAACCACCCCTCAAGCCTCTCACAGAACCGTACGTGAAACTCTCGCTTCATACGGCTCTTATCATTCAACCTTGCAAGCATGCTCTATTCCAGTGGGCTAATAAATGTCGATTCCTTCTTCTGAAGGCATTGACTCTTTTCGCCGCCTGGATCAACGTCCGCACCTTTTTATACTTGCGCAGTGCCCAGCGACTGAGTTTCTTATCAAAATGAAATAGGATATTTGCAATCTCCGCTTTCCCCTGTTCACCATAATAGTTCATCCAGCCTCTCAGCTTATTTCGACTATACCGGATAATCACCGCTATATCGCATTGCTGCCATTTCTGCCAAGGCCATTCATTGATGGAGCTTCGTATCCGCTTGGCTGCTTTTTGACTGATGGCTGGTAAGAAACAAACACGATAAGGGCCTTTTCTCGTTTTTACTAGCCGGGGGCGAAATGTAAACCCCAGAAAGTCAAAACTAACCCGCTCGTACTCTGCTTTGTTTATCCAGCTTTTACAGTACACAATTTTGGTCTTCTCCGG
>NZ_JBHNMF010001351.1:0-682 GCF_048562965.1 Thiolapillus sp.
TAGCGGGGACTCTGGGTATTCTGTTCTGGGGGATGCAGCACCGGAGTGAACAACAGGCGTTGACCCTGGCTTTCACCACCTTTGTGCTGTTTCAGGTTTTCAACGCATTCAATGCGCGGGCAGAGACCGGGACGACCTTCAACCGCACATTCTTTCACAATCGCAGTTTGTGGCTGGCCTTGATTGGAGTGGTTGTTCTGCAAATCCTGGTGGTTCACTGGCCTCTTATGCAGCAGCTGTTCGGTACAACAGCCTTGTCGGGAATAGACTGGATACTGGCGGTGCTTGTCGCTTCTTCTGTTCTGATTCTCGAGGAAATGCGCAAGGCAGTTCAGCGCGCATGGCAGAGAATATTCAGATCCTGATCTGCTACAAAAGCAGAATCACTGCCACTGTTACAACTGCAATGAACAGTGCTTTCAAGCCCGACCACAACCATAGTGTGTTGCTGATCCTTCCCAGGAACACACCCAGGATGAATATGCACAGCAGACCGGTGGCAATGGCGGTGAGGAAAGGCGACAAAGGGAGTTCGTATCCCTGCCGGGCAACAAACAAAGGAGGTAACTACTCACCCCTAAGATGAGTACAAGCCTGCCTCGATGGATCTACAATCGCTTTTTCATGTCTGTAGAGGCTTGACATCATAGTACGCCGAGTCTATGCTATTGACCCAACACAT
>NZ_JBHNMF010001352.1:0-682 GCF_048562965.1 Thiolapillus sp.
GGAAACATGAAAAACCTTCTTTTGCACATATTGTTTCCCCTAGCAGGCTGTTGAAAAACACCCAAATCTGAGAAAATATCGCCAAGACAAGCGTGTCTTCGGCCTCGTGATAGATTTTGGGGCATCCCAGCCCCAAAATCAACTCGGCCTTTGACAACCTATTTCTGCCCCAGCCGTCCTGGTCACCAAGCACTACGCAACAACTTCGCAAGCTCGTTGCTGCTCCGTACTTGCCTCCCAATGACTGGACGCCGCGTTAGGATGCCTACTTTGCTTCCCCTCTGGCGCTATGCGCACGACGGGTAAGCAGTGCGGCCTCGCGGCTACTGGGGGACTACCAGCCTTCGCTTCGCTCTCCATGGCTGGCAGCGAATGTCAATAATGGTTAACGTAGAAGCGCTTGTCGGAACAAGTAGGCCAACTCATAACAGCTTCCCCGCATCTGAGGTCAACAAATCCTCGGCCTCCACATACCCCATAAACACCTTGACGCTCTTGTGGTCAGTCATCGCCATGACTTGCTTGACGTTCACCCCGTCACGTACGGCCTGGGTCGCGAATCCGGACCGTAGGCTATGGGGGGTGATCTTGCCCTCGATACCTGCCTTATCAGCAAGCTTCCTGATCTGCTGCCAGAACCAGGATGTGGAAACCCCCTTTTGGAGGTATTCCCGCGTCTCCA
>NZ_JBHNMF010001353.1:0-681 GCF_048562965.1 Thiolapillus sp.
CTTTGCAAAACGCATAGGTGTTCCATTCAACACCCCTTTTTTTGTCCCATTGCCACCACCATTCCGCGGCAATCTCTTCTGCACTCATGGCTCTCAATTTCGATTCAGATGAGGAGACGATGTTGTTTAGCACTTCTCCAATCTTTTCTGTTAAATCGGAAGAAACGGGATCAGCGCCACAATTACAATTGCGCCCAGGGTAATTCGCTGTCTCACTCCATTCTCTATGTTTCATTTCATTGCCCTTCGGGCGCGGCCATTGGCCGCTGAAATATCCTCAACTGAAACACCTAGCAAGCGGGCCGCGACGGCATCAACTGTTTCTGCAACAGGCATCTCGACATTGAAATACCCGCCAGCACCAGGCGCCGTGTCAACCTGTGCGGAAGGCGGCAAAAAACGGATGCCATTACTATTGGCAATGAGGGTTACAACCCCTTTGCCGATGCCCACCGGAATAATGTCGCGTAGGTTGTTTGGCATCTTTCAGTTCCTGGGGAATGGATTGATACATTCCATTTGATGATGGCTGTAAGACTAACACATTAAGCGGCATCTATCAAGATAATATACCATTATCACGATAGGAAAGGATTCAGAGGGCAAAACTGAGCCACGATAGGGGAGTCAAGACCGAGGAGACATAAGATAATCGGCGCGCGCTGCCAGCCATGGAGAGCG
>NZ_JBHNMF010001354.1:0-680 GCF_048562965.1 Thiolapillus sp.
TGTATACCTGGCTCACCTACCGGATGAGCTACACCGAGCGCCGGACCCGCCCGATCCCCTGGGCAAGCCTCATGCTCCAGTTCGGCAGCAACTTCCAAAGCGACCAGGCGGTGCGCGACTTTAAGAAGGCATTCCTGAAGGCGCTCAAGGCTGTCGCCGTTGTCTACCCACAAGCACAGGTGGACGTGAAGGATAACGGCCTGGTGCTGATCCCCTCCCCGACGCACATTCAGCCGATGGGGCAGCCGCGACAGAAAGAGCTGTTCTGATACTGCGCTGAAGAACTCCCGCCCCTGGGCTTGTGAGTAACCCTGTGAATAGTGCGAGTTATCCACGCTGAAGAACTCCCGCCCATGTAATGCGTTATATATCAATGTGTAACGGTCTTCCCGCTGGATGTTGATGCGCTGAAGAACTCCCGCCGAGTGCGCTGAAGAACTCCCGCCGAAAACGGCCTGAAATCGCCCTATCCTTTTGATTTACAGTGTAAATTTTGCCATTTTCGCGCGCGACCCTATATTAATCTTCCTTTAAAATAACCTGTAGTTGATGCCTCTGATCTGTGCATAAGCCAACCTTCAAGATCGGCGAAATTCGCAAGCGAGACCGCCTACCCTTCGCCTTCCCTGGCTTCGCCCCGCGCAAGCGCGGCCTGGGCTGGCCATCCATGGCCAGCTAAA
>NZ_JBHNMF010001355.1:0-680 GCF_048562965.1 Thiolapillus sp.
GCAGCCAGTCTTTTACCGCAGCCAAAGCAGCCGGGAATTCGCCTCGGGCGGCAATGCTCATCAGGGTTAAGCGTTCGGCAAGTCGTGGGGTGGCCAGGTCGCGGGACTTGGGCCAGAGCTGTTGCCAAAAGGGCTGGACACGGTTCCTCCAGTAGTCCTCGCGCTGATCGGCAGATCCTTCGAGCACCTGGAAAAGCGCCTGCGCGGACGCCTCAATCCCGTCTTGAGGCAGCGCACCCATCGCAGAACGGAATTCATCCATGGTGTATCCTTCGGTTGGCTCCAATGCTGCGTACGTCAGGAAGGCCGCGAACTGTTGTTTGTAGTGTCCACCCAGGTCGGTATAGTGCTCTGCACTCTCAAGGAACGGGGCTTTGAAGGCCGTCAGCAGGGGCTGGTACAAGCGGGGTGACTGCAGGAAGCCTTCCCACACGGCTTTCGCTTCGGTCGGATTGTCCCAATTAAATAGCGGTAACAGATATTGCTCAGTCCACGCCCGGTCCACCCGGAAAAAGGCGATCAGTTGCGACCCCAGCAGTACCCGACCGGGGCGGAATCGGGCCTTTTGAACATCACACAGTTCGGTAAAGAAAGGTTTGATCTCTTCTGGAAGAAGATCGTTGTCGTTTGGGTTCCGCTTGAACCACAGGTTGACCAGCGCCTGCGTGACATGCCCGATG
>NZ_JBHNMF010001356.1:0-679 GCF_048562965.1 Thiolapillus sp.
CAGGGCAGTGGGTGAGAAACAGTAACGGCACCTATGATGTCGGCTACATGCAGTTCAACACTGCGTATCTGAAGTCGTTGAAGAAGTACGGCATCGAGGCGAAGCACGTAGCAGCAGGCGGTTGTTATTCCTATGATCTTGCAGCCTGGCGCATAAGCGCTCATCTTCGTGATGGCCAAAAAGGAGATATGTGGACCCGCGTCGCTAACTACCATTCCACAACACCGAAATTTAACGGTCGGTATAGAGCGGACCTGATAACGAAGGCTGTGAAGTGGGGTGAATGGCTGAAAGCGCACTATCACACCGTAGAAACGGCCGTAGAAACAACGGTAACGCCGCGCATGGTTTATAAGCCGGAATCAGGATTCTATACACCAAGAAGGCTGATCTACGGACGGTGAACCATGGAGATGCCTGCGATCAAATTAGATAACGGTACGGTGGAGGCACTGAAGTGGATAGGGTTGTTGGCCATGACCGGCGATCATGTCAATAAGTATCTCTTCAACGCGACCCTCCCGTTGTTGTTTGAGTTGGGTCGCGTGGCGCTACCGGTATTTGTATTCGTGATTGGATATAACCTCGCTCGACCTGAAGCAATGGAAAGAGGGGTATATACCCGCACGATGAAGAGACTGCTTATATTCGCAGTGATCGCCGCTGTGCCATATGTCAG
>NZ_JBHNMF010001357.1:0-679 GCF_048562965.1 Thiolapillus sp.
TGATGCTGAAAGGGAGTCAGTTGCCGCCTAGAATGGGTAGCTCTGACACCAACACCATACAGGCATGCACATGAGGCGCTACAGGCAACTCACTCAAGAGGAAAGATACCAGATTACGGCGCAGATCGCAGGTTCATTGGGGGAGGCTGGTTATCCGTTGGTCAGCCATGAATGGATCTACCGTCATCAAGCGTGTCTTCGACCTCGTGATAGATTTTGGGACATCCCAGTCCCCAAAATCGACTCGGCCTTTGGCAACCTATTGGTGCTCCAGCCGTCCTGGTCACCAAGCACTACGCAACAACTTCGCAAGCTCGTTGCTGCTCCGTACTTGGCTCCCAATGACTGGACGCCGCGTTTGGACGCCTACTTTGCTTTCCTTCTGGCGCTATGCGCACGACGGGTAAGCAGTGCGGCCTCGCGGCTACTGGAGACTACCAGCCTTCGCTTCGCTCTCCATGGCTGGCAGCGGCGGTGATGGAGAAATACCCGAGTTATTTCCAGGATCGAATGAATGAACTACTAAATGCTCCATGGCCAGGATAAAAAGTAGTCTATAACAATCCTTCACCGGCATGATCATCAAACAGTTCGGATTTCTTAATATACTGCATCACTGTCTTCGGATCTTTGTGACGTGATACCTCCATCATCTTAAACAAACTGGCTCGGTTCATGG
>NZ_JBHNMF010001358.1:0-678 GCF_048562965.1 Thiolapillus sp.
AATCCCCGCACCCTGGTGGATGCAGTCAAGGTGGGCAAAGCGCGCCGCTTCAATCGTCAGTTTTTGGCCCTGGCCAATCATTATCTGTTTGAACCGGTGGCCTGCACACCGGCTTCCGGCTGGGAGAAGGGGCAGGTCGAAAACCAAGTGGGGAATGTGCGGGAATGGCTGTTCAGTCCCCGGCCCCGGTTCAAGGATCTGGCTGAACTGAATGCCTGGCTGGAACAACACGGTTCACGCATCGTTCAGTCCGACAGTGGGGAGGGATGGAGCAGTGAGAAGGTTGAAAAGGCCTTCAATCTGAAGGCCGGTATCTACAACATTTATACGGCCTCGCCGGCTGATAAGAAGCGGGCCAGCTTTGGCGTGATCGTACACGCCGACAAGGACTCCGTGTACCAGCAATGCGGGAAAAAATTATTATGCATTCGCGCAATGATTTCGATAGAGTACCTGGAGTAGGGAGTATAAAGAGCATTGAATACAATGCTGACGGTCGGGCCGTTACATCTGACTCCTCGATAAAGCAGGCCCGTAGTCGCTCCCGCTGATTTTAGCTGCTAAAATTCAGGGAGACGCTTTGTGAGTATGTTAGGGAAAGGTGAGCGCGCCCCTTGGAGGCAATTCCCCAAGGTGGTCCGGAATGGTGATCTTGGCTCACTTCAAAATGAGCCGGAA
>NZ_JBHNMF010001359.1:0-678 GCF_048562965.1 Thiolapillus sp.
GGCATCTCTGTTAGCCATGTTTACAATCTAAGGCCATCCAAGGCCTATCAACGGCAGCGCCGGACCTTTGAGAAAACACGCCCCAAGTCATCCACGATTGGCGAACGTCGCA
The DNA here is from genome assembly GCF_048562965.1 of Thiolapillus sp. Classification (NCBI taxonomy): domain Bacteria; kingdom Pseudomonadati; phylum Pseudomonadota; class Gammaproteobacteria; order Chromatiales; family Sedimenticolaceae; genus Thiolapillus; species Thiolapillus sp. The sequence goes on from NZ_JBHNMF010001359.1 coordinate 113, forward strand.
AACCCTGTTCAAATGGTCAGCCTGGCTATATCCGCATCGATACGGTGCATCAAGGTGACTTGGACAGGCAGAAAGGGGTTTATCACATCAATGCGGTCGATGAAGTGACCCAGTTCGAAGTGGTCTGCTGCGTTGAGCGTATCAGTGAACGTTACCTGATTCCTGCGCTGGAACAGTTACGGGAAACCTTTCCTTTTGTGGTTCAGGGCTTTCATTCCGATAACGGTTCTGAATATATCAACCGGAAAGTGGCCAAGCTACTGGAAAAACTCCGTATCGAGTTCACCAAATCCCGCCCCCGACACAGTAATGACAATGCCCTGGCAGAAAGCAAGAACGGAGCCGTGGTCAGGAAGCTGTTTGGATACGAACATATCCCGCAACGTTGGGCACCTCAGATCAATGCCTTCAATCATGAATACCTCAATCCCTATCTCAACTACCACCGCCCCTGTTTTTTTCCAACAACAACCACGGATGCCAAGGGCAAGCAGCGCAAGACCTATGCCTACACCAATATGATGACACCCTATGACAAGCTGAAATCCTTGCCCGATGCAGCAAAT
>NZ_JBHNMF010001360.1:0-675 GCF_048562965.1 Thiolapillus sp.
TTAACTTTTATGATATCGCAGGGCACGAGTTCGGCTGCGGGTAACTGCTGCCATTGGCCATCACGTTTCACCAGGGATTTGAGCGCCAGCTTCTGTTTGAGCACGGCAATGGCATTCAGTGCCTTGGATTCCTGATAGAAATCCACGAAGGCATTCACCAGCAGCATCACCATGATGATGGTGAAATCTTCCCAGCGCTTTACAGAGGCCGAAAGAATGGCGGCCACTTCGATCATCCAGGGGATGGAACCCCAGAAACGCTTGGCCAGCCTTACAGTCCAGCTTTCTTCCCGGGTATCCAGGCGGTTGAAGCCAAACTTCTGCTAGCGCTCGCCTGCTTCTTCACTGCTGAGACCGCTATCTGGGTCTGTACGCAGGAGTGAAGGATCTATGTCTGTCATGCCGTATTTCCTTTTGTCGGTTTTTTTGTTCAAGGCTCAAAACATAGACGACTGCAACCTGAAGTATGGCTGTCCAGGAGACAGCACCTCAGACAGGTACATCTTGCTCTTGAAAGGCCGTCGAAAAACGCTGTTTTTCGACGGCCTTTCAAAGACAAGCGTGTCTTCGGCCTCGTGATAGATTTTGGGACATCCCAGTCCCCAAAATCGACTCGGCCTTTGACAACCTATTTGTGCCCCAGCCGTCCTGGTCACCAAGCACTACGCAACAACT
>NZ_JBHNMF010001361.1:0-673 GCF_048562965.1 Thiolapillus sp.
ATACTCCACTTTGCTATCGAAGGGCGCAAACGGGTCAAAGATCAGCTCATGCGTATCGATTCCACTTACGCTGATGTTCGCTTTTCGTACGAAGATGGGGAAGGAAAAACCTTTTCGGTTACTTGATTACTCACCATCTTCAGCCACCAGGCAGCCCAATTTAGTCGCGTCCAACCCCGCCGACATAGGCAAACCTGGATTCTTAATGATGCAAACCAAGGTTGATTTTGGCCAAATTTGGCAATGTAAAGAAGCTACACGATGAAACAACCAGTGCAACCCATTGTTTTTACGTCGATTACTGATTAATCGAGATAGCTGAAATTGGTGGGTAATCAAGTAAGTTAATGACATTGGGGTTAACACTTTACATTGCAGTCAATACCTTTTTGGAATATATTTCGTGTGGAGTTTCGAAGAGTACAGAATAGGTCTGCACTTTAAAGTCATTAAAAATTGAAGGGCATCTCTATATGATTCTGTTTGAGTTTGAGGAGATTCGTGCATGAGGTCGGTGAGAAAAAGCCGAAGATCGAAGCAAATAGCCTGCTATTTGCAAGATTTTCAATAAAATTATCGCCGCCATCATGTACGCAGATGCTAATCATGAGTTAACTATAGAGGTGTCCTCAGTCTTTCTCGCTTACTACAGATATCAGAGGAGAATTCAACA
>NZ_JBHNMF010001362.1:0-673 GCF_048562965.1 Thiolapillus sp.
CCGTTTCGACTATGAGGAACAGGACCACATAGAGCTGTTGGAATTGCTCAAGACCCTGCCCTGCAATATCATCCTGTCCGGCTACCCCTCGGCCCTGTACGACGAACGGCTCGCGGGCTGGTGCACGCTGGAACTGCAGGTCATGAGCCACGCTGGTGTGCGCACGGAAAAACTCGGGTTCAATTTCACCTCCGACCGGGTGCACTGGGCTAGCTGCGCGGGCAGGAATTTCACCGACCGCCAGCGCATCAGGCGCCGTGCCGCGAACTGGGGGAAGAACTACCGGGCACTGCCGCGGGCGGAACACCTCGCGGTGCTGGCGGTCGGGGCCGAGGACGCGGCCGGATCCGGGTGAGGCATCGATCATGGCCACCGTCAACAAACAATCGCTGCGCGAGGAGTTCGACGCACTGAAAGGTGAATTCGAGCGCCTGTGCGCCTCGGGCAAGATGACGGCAGACAGCCGCGCTCTGTTCCAGGCCATGATCATGTTGTTCGAGGTGCTGATGGTCGTGTTCATGGAAAAACGCACCCCAAAAAACAGCACCAACTCCCGCTGCCAGCCATGGAGAGCGAAGCGAAGGCTGGTAGACCCCAGTAGCCGCGAGGCCGCACTGTTTTCCCAGCGTGCCTTGCGCCAGAGGGAAAACAAAGTAGGCCTCCGAACGCGGCG
>NZ_JBHNMF010001363.1:0-672 GCF_048562965.1 Thiolapillus sp.
GTGAGCAGGATGCAGCAATCAGCGTATAGAACAAGCTCTAACGGGCAGTATGAACAAAATAGCAACTTTATTTCACCCGAAAATATACGGTGGAACAATGTTGCTTACTCTAAACTCTAGCACTTTGACATGGGATAGAAAATGTCTACAGAAGAAAAAATACGCGCCTTTACTCTCGAAAACTACCTGTTTACGGACGATCAATCGGAATTGAAAAACGATGACTCCTTCCTTGATCAGGGGATCCTGGACTCGACCGGCATCCTGGAAATCATCTTTTTCATCGAAGATGAATTCAAGATCAAGATCAAGGATGAGGAAATGATACCGGACAATCTCGATTCGGTTGATAAGATCGTCGGGTTTATCCAGCGCAAAGAAAACGAATAACCGCCTGCCACGCGGATGCCACAATATTTCATGACCAGGGAAAACATGGATATTTTACGGCCGCAGCGCCTGCTGCATGAAGGACTGTTCGAGTCCGCACTGAAGTTTCCGAAGAAAACAGCCATCATTGCCGAAGGGGAGGTCATCACCCGCTGCCAGCTATGGAGAGCAAAGCGAAGGCTGGTAGTCCCCAGTAGCCGCGAGGCCGCACTGTTTTCCCGGCGTGCCTTGCGCCAGAGGGAAAACAAAGTAGGCCTCCGAACGCGGCGTCCAGTCATATGG
>NZ_JBHNMF010001364.1:0-671 GCF_048562965.1 Thiolapillus sp.
ATCGTATCAAAGAACAGCAACTGGGACTGTTCGCCGATCGTACCAGCAGTGCCACCCTGCGGGCGAACCAACTGCGGCTGTACTTCTCTTCCTTCGCCTATGTCCTGCTGCATGGCCTGCGTCGGCTGGGGCTGACCGGTACGGCGTTCGCCAAGGCCCAGAGCACGACGATCCGTCTGAAGCTGCTGAAAATCGGCGCCCGCCTGCGCCTGACAGCACGCAAAGTCTGGCTGTCCTTCTCGGAAGCATACCCCTACGCCAGCGACATCGCTCAGATCCTGGCCAATCTCAAGCAGCACCCTGCCTGGTCACCCCCTGGATAAACCCTATTACATCCGGCAACGTTGACACAACCGATCAGACTCCGGTGCTGAGGGGCCGGCGCGTCTGTTCCGTCGAAAAAACATCCTCCAGAGCCCCGGGAGAGCGAAAAACACGAGAATTACTTCTCTCGGCGAGTACCTTGGCACGAGAAATGGGCTATCGGTCTATCTTGGCCACGTCCCGGCGCCCAAAAACGCCGGAACCAGTGGATCGGTGAGCGATGCGGGCTAGGGTTACTGCCCCCGGATCCTGAAATCACAAGAGGAAAATCCAATGAAATTGAAAATCATCATGGCAGTGCTTGTCGCATTTTCCCAACCGGCAGCCGCAATTACCGTACACCGAGT
>NZ_JBHNMF010001365.1:0-670 GCF_048562965.1 Thiolapillus sp.
TCCAATTATTGGGCTATCTGGATGATCAGACCGTCAGGCAACTGTGTTGCCATTCGCCCTGGCGAAAGGACAATCCCACAACGGCAGGGCAGATCCGTAAAGGACTGCTACTGATTTTTCGTAAGCGCCCAAGAATCCACACCTGTTTTCCCCACCTGACCCTGTGCAGACTTTCTCCTGGAATTTCACGACATAGGAGAAATCGATGGACATGTCTGATGCCACCGAAGGTGCGCCGTTCTGGCAGTTACACATTGCGGCCTGGCAACAATCTGGCCTGACGCAGAAAGCCTACTGCGAACACCAGGAGCTGCGGTATAGTACCTTTGGCTACTGGGTCCGCAAGCTACGCCGGGCCGCCGAACCGGCAACAAAGAAGAAGGGGGCGGGCTTTGTGCCGGTGATCCCGGCCACGGTACAGCCCACCGGCCTGACCCTGAGCCTGCCCAACGGCCTGGAGATCCGCGGCATCGAAGCAAACAACCTGGGTCTGGTGCGTGATCTGCTGGGGATGCTGGCATGAAGTACCGGTTGCGTCCCCATCCCCGGATGCCGCAGATCTACCTGTATCGGGATCCGGTGGATTTTCGCAAGAGCTTCCGGGGCCTGGCCGCGATCGTCGAGCAGGAGCTGGGCCACAACCCCTTTGAGGGGGTGCTGTATGCCTTCA
>NZ_JBHNMF010001366.1:0-670 GCF_048562965.1 Thiolapillus sp.
GGGGCATGAGAGCAACTGAAATGCGTTATCCGAAAGAGAGAAAAGAAGCAGTTCTGAAAAAGATGCTGCCACCCAACAACAAGCCTATCCAGGAACTGGCACAGGAAGAAGGTATCTGCGAAGCCACCCTGTACAACTGGCGCAACCAGGCCCGTGCAGAAGGCCGCCTGCTTCCGGAGAGTGGCAGCACCCCAGCCGGCTGGTGTGCTGCAGACAAGTTTGCTGCCGTTGTCGAGACCGCAGCGATGAATGAGGCGGCCCTTTCCGCCTACTGCCGTGAGCGCGGGCTGTATGTTGAACAGATCAACGAATGGCGCCAGGCCTGTGAACAGGCAAATGACTGGGATCGCAGTCAGAACAAGCAGTTGAAATCCATCCGTAAAGCGGATGAAAAGCATATCAAAGAGCTGGAGCGAGAACTCAAACGCAAAGAGAAGGCGTTGGCAGAAACCGCCGCCCTGTTGGTTTTGCGAAAAAAAGCCCAGGCGATCTGGGGGGACGGAGAGGAAGAATGATCAATGCCCCAGATCGCCGTAGAACCGTTGAATTGATCGAAGAAGCGGTGGATGCCGGCGCATCGCCAAAGAAAGCCTGTGAGGTGCTGGAGATCAGCTCTCGCACCTATAAGCGTTGGACACAAGAGGGAGAGGTCAAAGCCGATGGCAGGCCG
>NZ_JBHNMF010001367.1:0-670 GCF_048562965.1 Thiolapillus sp.
CTCAGGAGAACGATGACTGGATTGAAACTGGCGCAGTGATCTCACATCTATTCGCCCTGTTACACAGTAATCGTTGATACCTCCCTTCACTCGAAGAAGGTCTCGCATCCAGTCGTCCTTATAGGGAGCTCGTATACGGCTGTCACCATATTGCCGATCGTTGCACTGAATAATGTAGGCATGAATATCCAGCGCAGACGATTCAACCAGTGCATTGAAGGACCGAGTATCCTGATTCCACTCAGGTACAAACAATGCATCGATATCGCCACGAAGAGCAGCACGGTAGCTGATATTGGTAAGCTCACTACAGACCAGCAGGGCGAAGCGAAAATCACCGTGCTGAATAACAGGTGGAGCTGTCCAGCGTTTTTCTGGTTTGAGCTCAAGCCCGGCAAGGCGCTTCAATTCCAACTCTTCATGCAATGCAGGATGTTGCTTGTCCTGCCGGTAAATTATGAGTGAGGCAAAGCCCAGCCCGTCATGTGAAAGCGCTGCCCAAACCTGATTACGCACACTTTTACGACGCGCATGAAGATATTCTATGCCGGCGATTAACGATATACCCCTACGCCGCATGTGCTTCGCCATACGCATGAACCATCGGGCGGGCAAGGAAAGTTCAGCAAGAATGCAATACTCCGCACCTTTGGGCTGAGAGATAACGCTG
>NZ_JBHNMF010001368.1:0-669 GCF_048562965.1 Thiolapillus sp.
CCAGCTCTACACCGGATACTTGCCAGGGACTCTTGATTCCCAGTATCTGGGCGTATAGGTCTTTGTCTCTCATAGGGGATTACGATAATCTACCCACTCCATTTGGGGAAGAGCCATATTGAGTATGCGTTACCGGCAGATGTCCCACCGCTGATGGAGGAATGGATAAACGAGGTCAACGCGACTGATCTGGGGGGTTCATTGGATAATCTGGTCGCCGCATATGCCCGCCTCCATATCGGTTTCACTTCGATACATCCTTTTTGGGATGGCAATGGGCGGTTGGCAAGGTTGCTGTCCGATCTTCCATTGCTTAAAGCGGGGTATCCCCCTCTGGTCATTCAGAACACCCACCGAGAGGATTATATCAAGGCGCTCAATGTGTATTCGACACAGGCGGCACGACTGACAAAAAGCACAGGCGTCTGGCCGCAGGATTCGTCGCCCTACTCCGCCTTTGTCGAATTCTGCCAAGGTGAATATGCCATCACTCAGGAGATTATTGAAGAAGCCATGGCGGTACAGAATAATCGCCATTCGGCAGCAAAAAGAAAAGATCCAAGATGAGGCCAGAAATAACACAACAACTCACCAACTGCGCAGGCGACCGCCAGGTTCAGATTCGCCGGATGAAGGACAAGCTGGCGTTTCTGGAGGACGAACGCGCCA
>NZ_JBHNMF010001369.1:0-669 GCF_048562965.1 Thiolapillus sp.
CCTATTGCCGCATCTCCAGTTACCTGCAGACCATGGCAAATCAGGGATACAATCCGCTGGTCGCCATTCAAATGGCCTTTTCGGGACAGCTCTATGCTGATAGGGGTGAGTAGTTACCAAAGGAGAAAGGATAAACAGCGATAAAACAAAAGGTGACAGTCCGTTGACCAGTGCAACTATCAAAGGCAAATAGCGGCTGGCGTGACCGTAATCACTGTCTTTCAGATCAGCGATCAAGGCCTGCTCCAGATCATGCAGTTCTTTTTCGCGTTCCGCTTTTTCGCTCAGATAAGCGCTGCTCAGACCACTGATGAACAAAGCGATCGCCGCGCCCATGCAGGCACTGAGTGCGACCGGGATGTCGGACATTCCGCTTGTGTAAAAGCCCGTCAGCATGCCCAGCATGGTGAGTGCGCCATCAAAGCCGTTGGTGACCATGTAACGCCTTGCAATGCTTCCGGCACGAAACAGATGCAACATCGTATTCTTGTCAATGTGAAATAACATGTGGGCGTCGGGTGATTCAGGGTATCTCAAACAATGATGTTTTGGCTCTTCCCCTGATTGAGTGGGCGCCCATCATCTAGTAATCCCATCAGGGTAAAGATCCAACCCGCCGAGATGGAAGTAAATGGCATTGGCAAACCGCTCTTTATTGCGGAAGCCTCT
>NZ_JBHNMF010001370.1:0-669 GCF_048562965.1 Thiolapillus sp.
GAGCAGCAACGAGCTTGCGAAGTTGTTGCGTAGTGCTTGGTGACCAGGACGGCTGGGGCACCAATAGGTTGTCAAAGGCCGAGTCGATTTTGGGGACTGGGATGTCCCAAAATCTATCACTAGGCCGAAGACACGCTTGTTGGGGTTGAGGTGTACTGGATATACGATTTGTACATCCTTGCGCACACTGATCTTTTTGAGCGCAAGGCAGATGTCCTCAAACCCTCGGCCAAAATTCTCACGGCGATGTCCTGTTACAAGAATCAAGCGTTTCTCGGGGTCCAGGAAAGAGAATTGTGTTGACAGTTGTCGGCTAATTTCGGGGGTGTTGGCGATTTTTTTTGTCACGTCAAGTAATGCGTCGATGACGGTGTTTCCGGTAACGATGATTTGATGGACAGGGATATTTTCGGCCAACAGATTTTCCCGTGCTTTTTCTGTAGGTGCAAAATGTAAGTCAGCAATAGCCCCTGTCAGTTTACGATTGATCTCTTCTGGCCATGGGGAGTAATTGTCACCAGTCCTCAAGCCCGCTTCTATATGCCCAACAGGTATTCGTTGGTAATACGCTGCCAATGTTGCTGCAAATGTGGTTGTGGTGTCGCCGTGTACCAATATTCTGTCAGGGTAACTACTCACCCCTATCAGCATAGAGCTGTCCCGAAAAGG
>NZ_JBHNMF010001371.1:0-669 GCF_048562965.1 Thiolapillus sp.
GGACGCAAATACATGCAGTAAGCCGAAATCATTCAGCCATTTGCAGCTTGGGCCCGACAATCCGTGCGTTGAGTACCTTCATCATTTTCTTGATGGCCCGGTCGATGAGCGGCGCCTGGGCATCTTCCAGAAAACTGGCACTGCCGTCACGGAAATAGGAAGCCAGTTCGGATTCTTTCATTTGCCCGGCCTTGTTGCCCTGGCCATCGACAAACACCATGGTGCCGGTGAACTTGCTGCGCCATACCAGCTTGCAGATCAGCGGCTCTTCTTCCGCATCGAGCTGCATGCGGATCCAGCTGCCTTCCTTCATATTTCGCACGACAATGCTGTGATTGTCTTCGATTTCCGGTTCTGACTGTTTGGCGGCTTTGGCTTCGTTTTCGGCCTGAGCATCGATCGCAGCCTGCTGTTCTTCAGGAATGCTGCCACCGTTTTTCAGCGCAGCGATGAAGCAGGACTGCAACTTGTTCAGCATGGAGGCCGATTTTTTTTGGTCGAAAGAGATATACTAGAGTTTAGAGTAAGCAACATTGTTCCACCGTATATTTTCGGTAACTACTCACCCCTATCAGCATAGAGCTGTCCCGAAAAGGCCATTTGAATGGCGACCAGCGGATTGTATCCCTGATTTGCCATGGTCTGCAGGTAACTGGAGATGCGGCAATA
>NZ_JBHNMF010001372.1:0-667 GCF_048562965.1 Thiolapillus sp.
GGAAAGACGTGTTTATTATGGATTGGCAAAGACCGGACGGTGAAGACATTCCTCGGTTTTTTCCGGTTTTTTGGTGAGCAGAGAAGCCAGGCACTGAAGTTCATTTGTTCCGATATGTGGAAGCCTTATCTCAAGGTCATCGAAAAAAAGGCGGGACAAGCCATTCATATTCTGGACCGCTTTCATATCGTCGCCAAACTGAACAAGGCCATTGACGAGGTCAGAGCGGATGAGCATCGGCAAATGAAGAAAGCAGGACATGAGCCGGTTCTCAAGAACTCCAGGTGGTGCCTGCTCAAGCGCAAGGAGAATCTAACGGAGAAACAGGAAATCAAGCTCAAAGAGATTCTCAAGTATAACCTGCGATCTGTACGCGCCTACCTGCTGAAAAGAGGATTTCAATGGCTTCTGGGAATATGTCTCGCCTGCTTGGGCGGAAAAATTCCTGGACCGCTGGTGTACTCGTGTGATGCGTTCGCAGATAGAACCCATGAAAAAAGTGGCCAAAACGATACGAGCACACAAGCTGCTAATTCTGAATTGGTTCAAGGCAAAAGTCACCACGAGAAATTCCTACGGCTTTCGCACCTATCGGGGCGCAGAAATCGCGTTATATCATGCGCTTGGGAATCTGCCTACTCCGCCAATGACCCACAGATTTTACTGA
>NZ_JBHNMF010001373.1:0-666 GCF_048562965.1 Thiolapillus sp.
CCGCGTTCGGAGGCCTACTTTGTTTTCCCTCTGGCGCAAGGCGCGCCGGGAAAACAGTGCGGCCTCGCGGCTGCTGGGGACTACCTGCCTTCGCTTCGCTCTCCATGGCTGTCAGCGGCCGCCATCGACAGAATTATTCACCATGCCACGATTCTTGAAATCGATGGCGACAGTTACAGGAGAAAACACCAGAAAAAAATCACTTGATTGCCCACCAATTTCAGCTATCCCGATTAATCAGTAATTGACGTAAAAACAATGGGTTGCACTGGTTGTTTCAACGTGTAGCTTCTTTACATTGCCAAATTTGGTCAAAATCAACCTTGGTTTGCATCATTAAGAATCCAGGTTTGCCTATGTCGGCGGGGTTGGACGCGACTAAATTGGGCTGCCTGGCGGCTGAAGATGGTGGGTAATCAAGAAAAATCATAATCTTTCCCCATACTCAACCGGCCATCATAATTGTCGCCAAACCGGTCAAGATATCAGTGCAAAGCGTGGGTCAACGACATCGGCCGGTTCATCCCCACGGGTGTGGGGAACACGTCAGTCCGCTGCTTGCGGGTAAGTGTGGCAGACAGGAGAATGACGCTGCCACCCAAGGCCGCGTGAAAACGGATCAATCGTTTCAGTGGTTCTGATGTATAGGCATGGTAGGCGTGCACC
>NZ_JBHNMF010001374.1:0-666 GCF_048562965.1 Thiolapillus sp.
CAGGATCCCAATGTGGTGTATGACATGAAGGCGCGGTTGGACGACATGGGCATCTACGACGCGGAAGAGGTGCGCCAGTTCGGCATTGCCATCACCGATCCCCATGTCACCCACCAGCAAATCTATCAGCTCACTCAGGCGGCCACCGACCGCTTCAACGGCCGCATGAAGATGCTCAACGACGCCATCGAAGTGTGCGAGAGGGAATACCTGATGGCCCGTGAGAGAGGCGACGAGGCAGTGGCGGAAAAGGCCGAGGCGCGACGCTCGGAGCATACCCGCGCCCGGGACGAGCTGCTGGTGTTCAGCCAGGGGTTGGGAAAGTTCGTTCGCACCTATGAGTACGTGGCCCAACTGGTGGAGTTTGGCGATCCCCAGATTGAGGCCTTCGCCGCCTTTTCCAGGCTGCTACGAAAGCGGCTCAAGGGCATGACGCCCGAACAGGTCGATCTTTCCGGGCTGGTGCTTTCCCATTACCGCCTGACCCCCCAGCAGACGAAATGGGAAGTCTGGGAAGAAGGTGGCCCCCTGAAGCCCATCGGCGGCGATCTGCGTGAAGGCAGGGACCGGGAACGCACCTATCTGCAAGAGCTGATTCAGCGCCTGAATGAAGCTTTTGGAAAGGAGATCAGCGATAAGGACAAGGTGGCCTTTGCCGTGCATATC
>NZ_JBHNMF010001375.1:0-665 GCF_048562965.1 Thiolapillus sp.
CTGGATCTTGCTGATAAAGCAGGAGGGGATGCGCCCAAACCGGTGACACCAGATACTAAAATGCTCGAAGATATCCGGCTTAGCGCAGGCAATGAACAATTGCTGGCATTGTATAACCGTAGAGATGAACTGAAACAAGCCATCGAAAACTGGTCTACGCTGAGTGAACAAATCAGTCAACGATGGCCTGAATGGAATCAACTAAAGGTACTGTCTGCCCACGCGGAGGATCTGCCTGACGCAGAAATTATCATTAGCCAAGTTGAGCAAATTGAGCAGCAACGCCAACTTTTGGATGAACCTGATCCTATTCAGCCGCTGATCGGTAGCCTGACTCAATTGTTGCGGGATGAGCTGAATGAACTCAAGGCCAGTTACGATACCCAGCACCAACAAGGCATGCAGCGATTGGAAACAGATGAAAACTGGGCCCAATTGGAACCTGAGCAACGCAATAGCCTGTTGAGTGCCCAACACCTGACCATTGCCAGTAAACCCGATATCCAGGTTGGGAGTACCAAAGAAATTCTGGATACCTTGAGCCGAATCAGTTTGAGCGCCCTGGCAGATCGCGTTGCAGCCATGCCATCCCGTTTCGATACGGTATTGGTTGGTGCTGCAGAGATGATGGAGCCCGAAGTGCAGTTCATCTCTGTTCCCAGAAG
>NZ_JBHNMF010001376.1:0-664 GCF_048562965.1 Thiolapillus sp.
CAGAACAGGCTCATATCCCTTGGCCTTCAGCTCCTTCACCTCGCCGGCACGCACTTCGTCCAGGGCCTTGCTGAAATGGGCCATGATGTGGAACCGGTCGAGCACGTGCACGGCCTGCCCCACCTTCTTGGCAATGACCTTCAGGTAGGGTTTCCACATGTCCGAGCAGATGTAGCGCAGTTGCTGGCTGCGTTCGGCTCCGAACCAGCGGAAAAACCGTAAGCGCCAGAGAATCAGCCCTCTTGCAGCTTACTGAGGGTGACGTTCCAAGGTAGCAGGGCCTCGATCTCTTCAACTGTACTGGCCCCACCAATGTGCTGCAGCACATGGTGGATGTAGGCAAAGGGTTCCAGCCCGTTGGCCTTGGCCGTCTCGATCAGGCTGTAGACGGTGGCGCTGGCTTTTGCGCCACGCGGGGTATCGGCAAAGAGCCAGTTCCGCCGTCCCACCGCAAAGGGTCGGATGGCGTTTTCCGCCAGGGCGTTGCTGATGTGCAGTCGTCCATCGGCAAGATAGCCCGTCAGCAGTTCCCACTGGTTGAGCGTGTATTGCATGGCCTTATACGTCAGGCTGTCCCTGGGCACCCGGGTGCTGTTTTTCTCCAGCCAGGCCTTGAGGTCATCGAGCACCGGTTGCGCCAGCTGCTGACGCTGCCGGGTCTTTT
>NZ_JBHNMF010001377.1:0-664 GCF_048562965.1 Thiolapillus sp.
GATCTGCACCAGGGGCAGGCCATTGAGCAGCAGGATGACATCATAGCGCTGAAAACTGCTTTTGGTGTTGATGCGCAGCTGGTTGACCACTTCGAAACTGTTCTTGCACCAGTCCTTGAGGTTGACCAGTTGATAGTGCAGTGGCGTGCCGTCCTCCCGCTCGAAGGTATTGGGGTGGCGCAGGGTCTCGGCGCAGGCGAAGGTGTCGGGGCTGATAATGCCCTCCAGCAGGCGGGCAAATTCGGCATCGGTGAGGGTGACGCAGTTGAGCGCTTCGAATTTTTCGCGGAAGTTCTGCTCCAGCGCCTCACGGTCGCGGATATCCGGGCGGCAGGTGTATTTGAGGTCTTGCAGTTTGGTGAGCAGGCGTTGTTCGATGTCGTTTTCTTTTGTCATTCTCTCACCTGAAATACCCTTTCCTTTTGCGCTGTCGCCAGCATCCAGACCAAGACAAACGCGGGGCCTGTTTTCCTGCCGAATGAATCACAGGCTGTTGAAAAACGTCCGGATTTCCGCAAAATCCGCGGCCCATGCCTGTTGAGTAGGCAGGGAACGCATCATCGCATGTCCGGGTACCCGAAGGCCAGATCCTGTTGCAAGCGTGTCTTCGGCCTCGTGAAAGATTTTGGGACATCCCAGTCCCCAAAATCGACTCGGCCTTTGG
>NZ_JBHNMF010001378.1:0-664 GCF_048562965.1 Thiolapillus sp.
TCGAAGGGGGTGCAGGTACTTTCAGGAAATAATCATGAATTATCCTTTCAAAACAATATGTTGCATTATATCCTCGCCCTGCCATTTATGCAATTTGGAATATGACAAAGTAGAACTAAAGAATTACGGGTGAGGTTAACGGCAGTCAAACCCCGCGCACCCAGATTAGACAAACCCGTGCAGGAGCCTCCGGAGCGACATGCGGGTAATAGGGAGGAAAGATGATGTCTGCTGATGCACTCCAGCACCAACCATCATTACCAACACGCTGCCCAATCACTGAGGCAGTTTCCATTTTATCCAGCTCTGGAGTGGAAGAGCGCGGAGCGATCTATACACGCCGTGAGGTGGTGGAATTCATCCTTGACCTTGCTGGATATACGAGTGACCGCCCTTTGCATAAATCACGATTGCTGGAGCCGTCGTTTGGTGAAGGAGATTTCCTTCTGCCCGCTATTGAGCGGCTTCTCGAAAGCTGGAAACGGGATGGCAAGAACGAGGATGTCTTGCCAATCTTGTCAAGCAGTGTGCGCGCTATAGAGCTACATAGTGTCCATCCAAAAATGCCAACCTATTGAATTAACGTAAAAAAACATCGAGAAGTTGCTGGGAAATTCCTGGTGAGCTGGGTATAATTTATAGCTAAGCAATTGACTATAAAGGA
>NZ_JBHNMF010001379.1:0-663 GCF_048562965.1 Thiolapillus sp.
TTTGGGATTGTGGCAGGCCTCGATGATCTGCTTTACTTCCTGACGCGTCAGCAGTTCCGGTATCTTCTGGGGACGCTTGGGAATCTGAATGGGTACATCAAATTCTGGCCACTTCAGTACCGTAAGCGCCCAAGAATCCACACCTGTTTTCCCCACCTGACCCTGTGCAGACTTTCTCCTGGAATTTCACGACATAGGAGAAATCGATGGACATGTCTGATGCCACCGAAGGTGCGCCGTTCTGGCAGCCACACATTTCGGCCTGGCCACAATCCGGCCTGACGCAGAAAGCCTACTGCGAACAACAGGAACTGCGGTATAGTACCTTTGGCTACTGGGTCCGCAAGCTACGCCGGGCGGCCGAACCGGCAACAGAGAAGAAGGGGGCGGGCTTTGTGCCGGTGATCCCGGCCACGGTGCAGCCCGCCGGCCTGATCCTGAGCCTGCCCAACGGCCTGGAGATCCGGGGAATCGCGACTGAGACCCTGCCGCTGGTGAAGCAACTGCTGGCGGTGCTGTGATGGAATACCGGCTGCGCCCGCATCCGCAGATGCCGCGGATCTACCTGTATCAGGACCCGGTGGACTTCCGCAAGAGCTTCCGGAGCCTGGCTGCGATCGTCGAACAGGAGCTGGGCCACAACCCCTTCGAGGGGGCGCTGTA
>NZ_JBHNMF010001380.1:0-663 GCF_048562965.1 Thiolapillus sp.
GCGTTCGGAGGCCTACTTTGTTTTCCCTCTGGCGCAAGGCACGCCGGGAAAACAGTGCGGCCTCGCGGCTACTGGGGTCTACCAGCCTTCGCTTCGCTCTCCATGGCTGGCAGCGATGGAAAACATGCTTTCCATGCTGGTGGAGAGTCTGTTCAGGGGACAGGGGAAACTGGTCACCTGGTCGGCTACCAGCGGCTTTGACGATGAGGAAGACACTGTTTCCGATCCGCTGCGGGCTCTGTCACGTATCAGTGCGGAAGCGGGCAACTGCATCTATCTGCTGAAGGACCTGCCCCTGTGGTTTGACGAACAGCCCGCGCTGGTACGCGGTCTGCGCGATCTTTACTACCGGCTGCTGGGCAGGCAGATTTACGTGTTCGTCAGCCACCCTGTACTGAAGATGCCCGAGGCACTGAAAAAGGAAATGTTCCTGGTGGAAATGGCCCTGCCGTCCGAAGAGGACATCCTCACGCAACTGCACAAACACGGTGGACAGGGTACGGTGTCCGATGAAGACATGCTGTACCACATGGCCGTGGCCATGACAAGCGTGTCTTCGGCCTCGTGATAGATTTTGGGACATCCCAGTCCCCAAAATCGACTCGGCCTTTGACAACCTATTTGTGCCCCAGCCGTCCTGGTCACCAAGCACTGCGCAACAAC
>NZ_JBHNMF010001381.1:0-662 GCF_048562965.1 Thiolapillus sp.
GTGTTGGGTCAATAGCATAGACTCGGCGTACTATGATGTCAAGCCTCTACAGACATGAAAAAGCGATTGTAGATCCATCGAGGCAGGCTTGTACTCAGTCTTAGGGGTGAGTAGTTACAGTCCTTGAAGGTTTTGCGCTTGGCAGGTTGTGCTTCTTCTTCATTTTCTGCGCGTAACAGCGCGTTGAGGTGGGAGACCCCATGGCGACGTAGGGTACGGTGGATGCCTGAGCGGGTAGCCTCCGGGTGGATGAATTCTCGGACAATGACCAACAGATCATCCAGAGGCAATAACAGCAGCTTGCGCAACTCGACCACCAGCATTTCCTGGTGTTCGCTGAGTTTGGTTTGCAGGCGATGAGGACGATGGCTTTTGTCGGTGAACTCATCCCGGTTTTGCCATTTCCGGATAGTCTGTGGTGTAACATTGTATTGCTTGGCAAGATCCACCTGCTTACGATCACGTTGAGCCTTGATCTCAGCACGCAGCTTTGGTGTTGTACGGGCTTGTGGATGGATAACCATGGCGTTATGCTTCCTCCAGGTTTTGCGTGAGCCAGTCGTTCAATATCTGGCGGGTTCGGAACAAAGGATAGCTCCTTTTTGGAATATAATCACATGGTACCCGACATCTATGAAATAGATTCCTGAAGCGTTACGCCA
>NZ_JBHNMF010001382.1:0-662 GCF_048562965.1 Thiolapillus sp.
TGGGCGTTCACGTTGTGCTCACCTGGTTATCGCTTCAAGGCCTGGCAGCCCCAGCATCCAGCAACCCGAATCGGTGAGGTGAAAAAGACTGGAGGGTGATGTGGGCGAAGGCCGTTTTACCTTGACATCCTCCCCGCCCTAAAGGACAGGGATTCCAGCCCCCTCGGTTGAGGTGGTAGGTGGTACTGCCTCGCGGCTTCCCACAGGTTCCTGCTTCACGGGGCAGTCTGACTGCACCCTCCCTTCCACAGGCCAGCACGCGGTGTCCCCGCGCTCGTATGTTCTTCGCGGCATTGGTATCCGCGTGTTCGGTATGACCACAAGCCTGGCAGTGAAACACCGCTCACCGCCGGCCCATTGGTAGTATCATTTATTCCTGCTCATGCCATATTTCTCCTGCGGTGACCGATACTTTATCCCGACTGAGCACGGGTATAACAGTGATCCCCTCTGCGTCGGGATACTTGTTCAATAGTGCTTGCAGGTCCTTGCGGTACACCTGTCCGGGCAGCAACAGGGACACGGGGCAATGTTGGCGCCGTTGACATCCTCACTCGCCCTGAAGGGCGAGGATTCCTCCATCGAGACGGGGATGCCCCCCCGCGGCAAGGATATTTTTAGCCGCGTTGATGTCGCGGTCGTGTTCGGCTCCGCACTCCGAA
>NZ_JBHNMF010001383.1:0-661 GCF_048562965.1 Thiolapillus sp.
TTACGATCACGTTGAGCCTTGATCTCAGCACGCAGCTTTGGTGTTGTACGGGCTTGTGGATGGATAACCATGGCGTTATGCTTCCTCCAGGTTTTGCGTGAGCCAGTCGTTCAATATCTGAAGTTTCCCAGAAATTATTCAAGCCACCATGCGCAGCAGCACAGTGACCAGAGAATTTCCGGGGGGATTGCCGGGTTTGGGGCAAACCCTGGCAAAATTCTCATCCAAAGCCGCTTCGGCGATAATGCGTCGAACATCGGAAAAGGCAAAACTGGTACGTCCTTTCACTTTATGCCGGCGTTCCGGATCTGCCTTCAACCGATCCGCATAGATCCAGGTCAGCGTAACGGCCATCATACAAAAATTCAGATGGTTGGTCACGGCCTGCGCATTCCGGCACTGACTCTTGCAGCTGCCGATTTCCTGCTTCAGCTCCTTGAAGCCAGATTCGATCTTCCATCGGGCGCCATAATACTCGATGATCTGTGTGACCGACAGATCCAGGTCCGTGGTAAACATTGCGACCCATCGGGTTTTACGAAATGTCGGGTACCATGTGATTATATTCCAAAAAGGAGCTATCCTTTGTTCCGAACCCGCCAGATATTGAACGACTGGCTCACGCAAAACCTGGAGGAAGCATAACGCCATGGTTATCCAT
>NZ_JBHNMF010001384.1:0-661 GCF_048562965.1 Thiolapillus sp.
CGCCGCGTTCGGATGCCTACTTTGTTTTCCCTCTGGCGCAAGGCACGCCGGGAAAACAGTGCGGCCTCGCGGCTACTGGGGTCTACCAGCCTTCGCTTCGCTCTCCATGGCTGGCAGCGTTCGAGCTCGCCCCGCTCCACGGCTTCACGCAGGTCCGCCTCCATTCTTGCCCGCTCCACCGCATAGCGGGTCATTTCCTCGACATAGAACTGGAAAGTGCCGCGCCCGGCTTCCTTCGCCTTGAACATGGCCGTATCCGCGTTGCGCAGCAGGGTATGGGCGTCAGTACCGTTTTGTGGATAGAGGCTGATGCCAATGCTGGCGCTGAGCACAAACTGTGCGTCACCAACGATAACCGGCTCTTTGAAAGCCGCGTTCAGCCGCTGCACACAGTGCATAGTGCCCTCCGCTTCCTTCAGTGACTCCATGACCACCGCAAACTCATCACCACCCAGCCTTGCGATGGTATCTTCCTTCCGGATCGCCCTCTCCAGTCGCATGGCGATTTCCTTCAGCACCTCATCACCGATGGCATGGCCATAGTCGAGTAGATCGGCCATTGCTGGCTTTCACCCTCACAGAACCGGACGTGCGGATTTCCCGCATCCGGCTCTTCCGAGCAGGTCACCCGGATTGAGCGGGAGCCAATTGTCTGGGCGCA
>NZ_JBHNMF010001385.1:0-660 GCF_048562965.1 Thiolapillus sp.
ATGGATAACCATGGCGTTATGCTTCCTCCAGGTTTTGCGTGAGCCAGTCGTTCAATATCTGGCGGGTTCGGAACAAAGGATAGCTCCTTTTTGGAATATAATCACATGGTACCCGACATGTGGGTGATGTGATGCAGGTGGCGCAACTGCAGAACAACAACCAGCTGCAGGATGTGCTGGTCAACAATGTAGACAGCATGGGCAATCCGGATGGTCTGCGCCTGCAGATGACCTACAAGAAATCGAACCATGTCTTCAACGGCGGTGGTACGACGCTGGCGCTGCTGGATTATCCCAACTCACGTTTTGCCACCACAGAAGCGCTGTACCGTCTGAGTGGCTCGGGTGACAAGGGTCACGGCGATCTGAGTTGTGAAAACTGTCACGGCAGCACCCATGCTATCTGGCCGAATAAGAACCCGTTCTCCAATGACAACAAGGCAGCCATGGATCTTCAGGGGCATGCAGGCCCCATCATCGAGTGTTCCACCTGTCATACGGGTGATCTGGGTGTGACGCTGGATGGTCCTCACGGCATGCATCCGGTTGGAGACACCAGGTTCTCTGCTGGCGGGCATGAAAAGCTGGCCGAGAAAAACAAGGATGCCTGCAGAGCCTGTCACGGCAAGAACGGTGAAGGCAGTGTGCTTTCCCGGGTTG
>NZ_JBHNMF010001386.1:0-658 GCF_048562965.1 Thiolapillus sp.
CCAGAACCTACACCCAAACAACTCGCCAGACTTATTCAAGAGCGACACCGGCGACGACAGGCTGCCACAGAATCCTGTCGGCGGAGGGGTGGGGAAATATGACAAAGTAGAACTAACACCCCACGTCGTTCAGATCGGCATCCAGATTGCCCTTGCAATTGGTTTGCGCGGCTTCGTCATTGACGCTGGCAGTAGAACCGATCAGGGCGCTGTAGATAACCTTGGCTTTGGCTGCCGTGCTGACGAAATGCACGCCATATCCGCTGCCGCTTGCCGCCTCGCCCCCCACCACGGAGTTTAAAATACCGCCGTTGCCATTGCCCCGGAACTCCGCACCGATGGCGCTGCCACTGCCGGCGTTCTCGCCACTTATTTCCGAATCCCGAACCAGGCTGAATCGCTCACCGGGGTCAATCTCCTCAATGATCACGCCATAAGGAGGGTGTCGCAAAAGCCCCTTCCTGAACGTTACGGTTGAGGGTAACCTAGACCCTTATGTGGAACCACTACTCTTCTTAGCTTCGCTACGATGAAAAACCGACGTAACTACTCACCCCTATCAGCATAGAGCTGTCCCGAAAAGGCCATTTGAATGGCGACCAGCGGATTGTATCCCTGATTTGCCATGGTCTGCAGGTAACTGGAGATGCGGCAATAG
>NZ_JBHNMF010001387.1:0-657 GCF_048562965.1 Thiolapillus sp.
AGAGGCTTCCGCAATAAAGAGCGGTTTGCCAATGCCATTTACTTCCATCTCGGCGGGTTGGATCTTTACCCTGATGGGATTACTAGATGATGGGCGCCCACTCAATCAGGGGAAGAGCCCTGAAAGATAACAACCTGGTCGGGCGGATCATCGAGGACTTTGCCAAGACCGGCCTGGTCGGAGAACCGAGCAATGCCCTGATGGGCTATCTGGCCTGTGTATCCCGCAAGTTGAACATACCGTTGGCCATCATCGTGCAATCGACCTCAGCGGCAGGCAAAAGCGCGTTGATGGATGCCGTGTTGAAACTGGTTCCGGAAGAGGATCGCGTGCATTACTCGGCGATGACCGGGCAGAGCCTGTTTTATCTGGGTGAAACTAACCTCAAGCACAAAATTCTTGGTATTGCTGAAGAGGAAGGGGTACGGCAAGCCGCTTATGCGCTGAAATTGCTACAAAGCCAAGGTGAACTGACCATTGCCAGCACCGGCAAAGATCCGCAAAGTGGCAAACTGGTGACCGAAGAGTACCGGGTCGAAGGCCCGGTGATGCTGTTTCTGACCACCACGGCCATCGACATTGATGAAGAGCTGCTCAATCGTTGTGTGGTGTTGAGTATCAACGAAAGCCGCGAGCAGACCGCCGCGATCCAGCAAC
>NZ_JBHNMF010001388.1:0-656 GCF_048562965.1 Thiolapillus sp.
TCAGTTGTGGGGACAACTCAGTTTCGGGTTGTAACATGGGCCGTATCAGTCGTGACAGGCTGAGCCTATCACTCATGACCACGTCCTAAGGACGTGGGTTTCTACGCTAAACTAAAAATCTGCGTTCTAAGAACGCAGATTTGCCTTTTTCCCCCTATAAGGGGGCTTTGATGCCAGCCTTCTGAGAAGGCTGGCTGGTGAGTTATCCCATTTCATTGATTACTTGCCCAAGTCCATTTGAACTTGGCGTTGTTCCTGTTTCTCCTGATATTTTGGGGACAAGTCGGAGCGTCTTATCGCTCAGCATCAAGCCTGGTCGCACGTTCTTAACTACGCTCAAGCGCCGGCTGATCGTCTTGCGTCCGACACGAAACCACTTCCCATTCCGCGAGGTGGTGCAATAGTGGGTGAAACCCAGGAAGTCGAAGGTTTCGGCCTTTCTCCTCCCCTGTTCTTTTGCCCACTGCTGCGCCATCGGCCCAAACGCCAGAATCTTGGTCTTCTCCGGCGCGATCTCCAGCCCGTACAGGCCAAGCCTGTTAATGGCCATCTATTCTGACCCACCTACGGCCAACAATTTTGCCCCACCCTGAGGGGCATTCCGGGCCATAGGGCCGTACGCTTTCCGCCATCAGAGACTCATCGATGGGGGAAGC
>NZ_JBHNMF010001389.1:0-656 GCF_048562965.1 Thiolapillus sp.
CGGCGGGGAAGAGCTGCTGCATCAGGCCCTTCTTGTGCTGTTTCAGGGCCTGGACCTTTTTGGCTTGCAGCCCGATCACCTCATCAAGGGAGGAGAGGCAGTGGGCGATTTTTTGTTGTTCCAAATAATGTGGCAGAGACACGGATAATAGCTTAACTATATCCGCATTAAGATTTTTTACGCCCCCGCCTGCGGCCGCATTCCTAAAGTAGAACTGACTTGAAGAAGACAAAATGAAATAATAGAGATAATCGCGCTCAACCTCATTGTTAATATCTGTAACGGCAATCCATCCGTCATGAATACAGGTTTTTATCTTCAGTATATATGGCCTCCCGAAACTCATAGAGTTTGACATTATAAGATCACCGGGATATACCTCTCTTGTTTTTGATATTGCCGACTTTTTTACTTTTTCTTCTGTTGAAGTTACATATTTTTCATTCTGATGAACATCACCAATCTTCAGCCAGTTAAGCCCCTCACTATCTGTCGTTATATAGTCGGTAATAGGTCTCGGTGATCCTCCTCGCACAATCTCAGATAGTTCCCCCAACCGCTTCACCTCCCACGCCCCCGCCTCCCGAAACTCGGGAAAGCGCAGCCTGGGCACCAATGACTTTTTCTTGTCGCTTTTACTGCGCATACACTTCCAG
>NZ_JBHNMF010001390.1:0-655 GCF_048562965.1 Thiolapillus sp.
AAACATTAACATCGCTTCTGTATTTAGCAAGAGCTTCCAGACGTGTACTCATGATCCCACTCTGATCCGTATATTGTCGGGATGGGCTCGGCCATGCTCATCCACGGTAAGTGCTTGCAAGCTGATTTCATCACCGGACGGCTCTTCTCCGATTAGATCATCGAGCCTTTTGATCAACCTTAATTTGAAATCCAGAAAATCTTCGTTGCATTGACGGGAAAAGCTTGCCGGTAAACTGCCATTTGCGACACGAATAAGATACTCAAAATGGGTAAGCTGAAGGGGTAGACTGTCCACAATACCATCACCGTCGGCTGCAGGATCAACGATCTGTAAGCATGGTGTAACACCGTCGGTTCCCAAGGAAAAATTCAGGTAGGGGTCTCTTCTGTGGCGGGTTGTTGGCAAATCATAATTCAGAAGAGAAGCAATACGACCTCTACCATCACCACCTGATGATGCAAGATAAAGTTCCGTTCCGTCATCTATCATCATGCCGCAGAATGTTCTGTTTAAACCTTGAACAAGAAGTTCTATCGTCCTTGATGTGTTACCACCGTTTTTTAATCCTTCTACGAAATCCAGAAACTGTCCCGATGCTTGGTAAACCGTTAAACGCCAAGGATCAAGGGTGGATTCGTCTGGTAAAGAGAAG
>NZ_JBHNMF010001391.1:0-654 GCF_048562965.1 Thiolapillus sp.
AGCAAGCGTGTCTTCGACCTCGTGATAGATTTTGGGACATCCCAGTCCCCAAAATCAACTCGGCCTTTGACAACCTATTTGTGCCCCAGCCGTCCTGGTCACCAAGCACTACGCAACAACTTCGCAAGCTCGTTGCTGCTCCGTACTTGGCTCCCATATGACTGGACGCCGCGTTCGGAGGCCTACTTTGTTTTCCCTCTGGCGCAAGGCACGCCGGGAAAACAGTGCGGCCTCGCGGCTACTGGGGACTACCAGCCTTCGCTTCGCTCTCCATGGCTGGCAGCGGATGAGGAGACAGGCCGCTGCGCGGGATAGGAGGGAGCGGGTGTTGTATGCGGAGTGGCGTTGAATCATGACTAAGGCCTCAAAGCTGCGTAGAGGAATGACCTGGTTTTTTTACAGCATAAAGTTACCACGATCGCGCTGGAAAAACCGTGAGCCACCCCAGCAGTTTTGACAGGAAATCTCGGTTTCCGTCATCCATGCGCCGGCATCTGGTGGCTCTGGAGACAGGCAGGTAAAAATCCACTGATAGAATTATGGACTAAGCAATAAACAGCAACATATATGCTATGTTTAGAGGCTCTTCGACGTTTCATATGGATTTCAGTATGGAACCCGCCGGGCTGGCAATCATGTAGATCATAGTTAGTT
>NZ_JBHNMF010001392.1:0-652 GCF_048562965.1 Thiolapillus sp.
ACCAAAGCCCGCACGGCCTTGATGGCCGCGGGCTTGTTCACGGGCAGTAAGAAATCGTATAGGCGGGTCAAGTCGGAAAGCGCCTTACTGGTCCATTTCAGGACCATCAGCGCGGTGCCGGCAGGGGATTGTCGGAGTCCAGGCTTTCGGCCCACGCCTGGACGGCCTGGTGATCGGTGACGCGGCTGGCTTTCATGTCGGCCATGGCTTCGCGTGTCAGCCGGTCACGTTCTTCCTCCTGCGCAACCCAGGAGGAAAGGGCCTGCTTCATGATCCAGGCCCGCGACCGCTCCAGTTTTCCGGCCAGCCGATCCACCTGGTCCGCCAGGGGGACCGGCACATGCGCTGTCAACACGCGGGTATCTGTCTTTGACATTGGTTCAGCCTCTTGCAGTCGATTAGGAAATAATCACAGTGATCTATAATAAATCATCGCGTGAAAACATCAACTGGAAAATGGCCCTCAGAAGAGGGCCATTTGCTCGCCGCCGATGGACGCGGCCACCGCCGTCTTAACCTCAGGGAGATCGGCGAAAGCGGAACGCCACACGCCCTGGATATACCCTACCTCCGGTACAGGCACATGCCATGCTTCGTAGCTGGCCTCATTGGCCAGATTCCAGACCTGATTCACCTCAAAGGCCATACGCGA
>NZ_JBHNMF010001393.1:0-650 GCF_048562965.1 Thiolapillus sp.
TACTCTAAACTCTAGTGAAGATGTATTCAGCCGCAAAATTGTTGGCTGGGAGATTCATGAGAGTGAAAGCGCAGCACATGCCAGCCAACTCATCAGGAAAACCTGTCTGGCTGAATCAATCCATGAAGAGGGTCTGGTGCTACATTCTGACAACGGCAGTCCGATGAAAGGCGCCACCATGCTGGCGACCTTGCAGAAACTCGGCGTAGTGCCCTCGTTCAGCCGCCCTTCAGTCAGTGATGACAATCCTTATTCAGAGAGTCTGTTCCGTACATTGAAGTATGGGCCCAGTTATCCGAATCAACCATTCCAAAGTCTGGAGTCAGCAAGAGAATGGGTACATGAATTTGTGCAATGGTATAACCAACAACATCGTCATAGTGCGATTCACTTCGTGACGCCCAATCAGCGCCATGAAGGTAAAGATCATGCCATTCTTGAACAGCGGAAGGAGGTTTATGCGGCGGCACGCACCCGGAATCCGGCACGCTGGTCAGGTGCAATCAGGAACTGGGACAGGATTGAAAATGTGGCTCTTCCCCAAATGGAGTGGGTAGATTATCGTAATCCCCTATGAGAGACAAAGACCTATATGCCCAGATACTGGGAATCAAGAGTCCCTGGCAAGTATCCGGTGTAGAGCTGGCGCT
>NZ_JBHNMF010001394.1:0-650 GCF_048562965.1 Thiolapillus sp.
TCACGGCTTATCTTCTGCTTCCTGGGCGGCTGGCCGGTGAAGCGGGCGATGAGTTTCATGATGTAGTCATAGTCGATGAGCGCAGAGTCGAACAGCACGAACTCGAAATCGAGCTGCTGGACGGGGTCATCGGGATCTGGCGTCTTCTCCTGCTTCGACTTGAGGTCTTTGGCGACATCGAGATAGACGCCCCTGAAGGCGCGCAGGTCATCTTCCGGCAGCAGTTTATCAATGGTCTCGCGCAGTTCAGGATCGAGATCGGTGTACTGGTCGAGCTGGGTACGGATGCGCTGCACTTCCCTGAAGCAGTTGATGAAGGTGGCGCGGGCCTCGTCACCCTTGAGGCTGGCGACTTCCCCGGGCCTGCAGTCCACACCCTGGGATTGCATGAAGTCTTCGAGTTGCTGCACGGCTTCGCTCAGCTTTTCCACCACCACGGGTGCCGGGTCCACCAGCCAGATTTCCCGGGCCCGCTCGCCCGCCTCGCCGGAGAACAGGGCGATGGCATCGTCAACGGCTTCCCTCTGGGCGCGGAAATCGAGGATGTTTCCGCAGGGCTTGGCACCGTGCAGCACGCGGTTGGTGCGCGAGAAGGCCTGAATCAGGCCATGGTACTTGAGGTGCCTGTCCACATAAAGGGGGTTGATGTA
>NZ_JBHNMF010001395.1:0-650 GCF_048562965.1 Thiolapillus sp.
GCCGGGAAAACAGTGCGGCCTCGCGGCTACTGGGGTCTACCAGCCTTCGCTTCGCTCTCCATGGCTGGCAGCGCTGGATCAGCGCCAGGATGGCCTAGCCCGCATCGCTCACCGATCCCCTGGTTCCGGCGTTTTTGGGCGCCGGGACGTGGCCAAGATAGACCGATAGCCCATTTCTCCTGCCAAGGTACTCGCCGAGAGAAGTGATTCTCGTGTTTTTCGCTCTCCCGGGGCTCTGGAGGATGTTTTTTCGACGGAACAGACGCGCCGGCCCCTCAGCACCGGAGTCTGATCGGTTGTGTCAACGTTGCCGGATGTAATAGGGTTTATCCAGGGGGTGACCAGGTAGGGTGCTGCTTGAGATTGGCCAGGATCTGAGCAATATCACTGGCGTAGGGATACGCTTCCGAGAAGGACAGCCAGACTTTGCGTGCTGTCAGGCGCAGACGGGCGCCGATTTTGAGCAGCTTCAGACGGATCGTCGTGCTCTGGGCCTTGGCGAACGCCGTACCGGTCAGCCCTAGCCGACGCAGGCCATGCAGCAGGACATAGGCGAAAGAAGAGAAGTACAGCCGCAGTTGGTTCGCCCGCAGGGTGGCACTGCTGGTGCGATCGGCGAACAGTCCCAGTTGCTGCTCCTTGATCCGGTT
>NZ_JBHNMF010001396.1:0-650 GCF_048562965.1 Thiolapillus sp.
AGCGCACGAGAATGCGCCATCGCCCATCTTCTTCCTCAGACAGTTCCTCCAGCAGACTTTCCAGTACCGCATCCAGGCGTGGCTCCGCCTGGGCACAGACCGACAGCATCTTCATTCTGACCCTGCCAGGGGTATCATCGGATTCCAGGCGCCGTTTCAAAGCCTCCTTTCTCTTGGCAGCCTTGAAAAATTCAACATGGTCTTCGACCACTTCTGCAAAAGCCATACCCAGTTCCAATTCACTGAGCCACAGAGCCACCTGGTCAGTGCGGAACTCGCCATGCGCCAACTGCACATCCAGCAACCAGTTATCGAGATCTTCGGGTTGAGGCCCTTCGCGATAGAGCAGAAACTTCTGTTCCGGTTTCTCACGCAGCAGGCGATATTTCACACCGAACTCGTTGTTGGCAACCTCCAGTTTCTCGATTCCCGGCAGCTTAAGCCCTTCAAAATCGCTACGCAACTCCTTTTTCGCGTCATACCAGAAGATGATACGGTGGCGTTCGAAGAGTTTGGTCAGGGCCTGGGCGATGCGATCATTCATACAGCAGACCTTTTGAATACTGAATAGCGCTAAAATTATTTTTATTACATGTTTTGTGAGCCACCTTATTCTCCCTCTGGAAGCAATTTGCGATTATGGTTTATCT
>NZ_JBHNMF010001397.1:0-650 GCF_048562965.1 Thiolapillus sp.
CAGCTTCTTGAGCTGACACAGCCCCATGTCAGGATGCTTGGCGGCGATGCCCGCGGCAAGCGAGACCAGGGCGACGATGGACGAGTGCAGTTCGGGTGCGGACATGTAGATCTCCTCTATAAGAATGGCGTTGAAGAGGTATAAGAATGGCGTTGAAGAGGAAGCCGACCAGCAGGATGCCGCTGCCCACCACCCCGGCGAAGGTGGCGATCAGGGGCAGCTTGAGCACCTTGCGCAGGATCAGCATCTCAGGCAGCGACAGAGCGATGACGCTCATCATGAACGCCAAGGTGGTGCCCAGGGGGGGCGCCCTTGCCAATCAGCGCCTCTACGATGGGAATGATGCCAGCGGCGTTGGTGTACATGGGGATACCCATAACGACAGCAGCGGGCACTGACCACGAGGCCGAAGACACGCTTGAAAATTATAGCATTCTTGGGTACATTCTGTCATGGGCAAAGTCCTGTTCGAATTCAAGTTAGACATCTGAATTTTATCGAACTTATTGGGCTTTGCCACTCTTAATTTATGAAATATTCGGGCGTGCGTCCTGAAAGCTGTGTGCTTTCCAAGTGGGTGAAAGGCCCGCCTCTCAAACCTGGCCGGGAGAGAGTAACCGAGTCTTGCGTGCGTGTCGGTAACGGCAGGT
>NZ_JBHNMF010001398.1:0-647 GCF_048562965.1 Thiolapillus sp.
CTACCAGCCTTCGCTTCGCTCTCCATGGCTGGCAGCGAAGGATATCGAAAAGAAACGCGCCGATCTGATTGCCCGTATGAATGTCATTCAGGATTTGCAGGCCAGCCGGCCGATGGTCGTCCATCTTTTCGATGAACTAGTGAAGACCATTCCTGATGGTGTATTCCTGCAGAAGCTCAGTCAGAAAGGTGTAGCGGTGACCCTGAAAGGGCAGGCTCAGTCCAATGCCAGGGTATCGAATTATATGCGGGGCATTGACCGGAGTGAGTGGATGACAGATGCTCAGTTGAAGGTTATCAAGAGCCAGGATAAGACCAAGACCGGCATGAGCGAATTTGAACTGACGGCCAAACAGGCGAATCCCAATGCGCCGGCCAAGGATGAAAAATGAGCATAACGGTATCAGTTAGGCAGATTGACGGCATGTTTGGTCAGAAAGGGCGGGCAATAGCATGGATTTGAGTGACTACAAAGATCTGACGTTTGACAATATCGGCGATTGGCCGGTACCAGTTAAATTGGTTACCGTATTGGCCTTTTGTGCGGCCATTATCGGTGCCGGATATTATTATCTGATGATGGATGAATATGATGCTCTGGCTAAAGTGGAGAAAACTGAAAAGGATCTTCGCGCCGAACTGGAGCGT
>NZ_JBHNMF010001399.1:0-646 GCF_048562965.1 Thiolapillus sp.
GGACAAAGAAGAACAGGACAAGCTGGAGAAGATCGTGCGATCCTCGTTGAGCCCTGTCCGATTAGCCCAACGGGCTCAGATTGTATTGATGGCCAATGAAGGAATGCGCAACCAGGATATCGCAAACGCATTGGGTATCGGGCGCGTGAAAGTATCGCGTTGGCGCAACCGTTATGCCCAAAGTGGCTTGGCAGGAATAGAGCGTGATTTGCCCCGAGGAGCCCCGCCACAGAAAGTGGACATAAAGCGCCTGGTGGATCTTACAACGCAGCACAAACCGGCAGGAGCCACGCATTGGAGCACCCGCAAGGCGGCAGCCGAGTTGGGTGTTCACGCTTCCACCATCAGTCGTCATTGGCGGCGCTTGGGTCTGAAGCCCCATTTGGAACAAACCTTCAAGGTCTCTCGTGACCCGAAATTTGTCGAGAAGCTGGAAGATATCGTCGGGCTGTATATGTCGCCGCCAGAAAATGCGCTGGTTCTGTGCTGCGACGAGAAAAGTCAGATACAGGCATTGGATAGAACTCAGCCGGGATTGCCATTGAAGAAGGGCCGGGTTCAGACAATGACTCACGATTACAAACGCAACGGCACGACCACCTTATTTGCCGCCCTGAATGTGCTCGATGGCACCGTCATTGGACAA
>NZ_JBHNMF010001400.1:0-646 GCF_048562965.1 Thiolapillus sp.
ACACGCCCAAGCGTATTGTGCATCTGAAACGCTCCATGGTCACCTTGCCATTGTATGGAAAGGAGCAAGAGGTGCGTTATCGGAGTAAAGTGTTGATGGCTCATTTTCTTGGGGGACGTTTAGTACGTGTTGTGTGGTGTGAATTCAAGAGTGAAAGTGGCCACTGGAAAAAAGCGCATTTATTAGGCTCTTCAGCAGAATCTGTGGGTAAACTCAGGCTGGGGTAAAGCCCCAAGTGCATGATACAAAGCGATTTCCGCGCCCCGATACGTCCGAAAACCGAAGGATTTTCTGGAGGTCAGTTTTGCCTTGGTGTTGAAACCCTCCACAACACCACTGGAAAGCTGCCCCCTGGCCCGGAACCAGTTGAGCAACAGCGGCCGATGACCTCGCAGCATCCGGGCCACTTTCTTCATCGGCTCGATTTTCGATCGCATCGTTTTCGTACACCACCTATCCAGAAACTGACCGGCCCAGTAGGGCGAAACGTAACCCCAGAAGAACTGGAACGCCTCCTTCAGCAGGCAGGCCCGCACGCTGCGAAGGTTGTACTGCAGCAGTTCCGCCAGCTTGCTCTCCTGCGCATCGGTCAAATGTTCCGGTCGCTTCAGCAGCAGCCAGCGGCTTTTCGTCAGAACAGGCTCAT
>NZ_JBHNMF010001401.1:0-646 GCF_048562965.1 Thiolapillus sp.
TGTAATGTTAAAATAAAAAAGGTTCCACATTTTCGATCTAATCCAGAGAGCGCTTTCAGATGGCGAAAAAACTGATCAAATGGGCGATTTGGCTGATTGTGATTGCAGCAGTCGTGGTTGCAGGCATAAAAGTCATCAGCAACAAGAAAGCGGCCCTGGCAAAGATACCCACAGCGAAGATCTATGGGATTGTGGCTTCCACGCAGATCGCTGAAAAATCGTCAATTCAACTGACCGTCCCCTATCTGGCTGAAGTAAAGAGTGATTCTGACGTAGAGATTGCCTCCAAGGTCCCTTCCCGGGTGGACATGATTGTACCCAGTGGCACACTGGTCAAACGTGGAGATGTCATCGTCAGGCTGGATGCCGCGGAACTGCTGGCCAAGAAAAAAGGGCTGCAGTTGAAAATCTCGGAAGTGAAGAATCAGATAAAGGCAAAGTATGCAGATCTGAAGAACCTGAAGCGGGTGCATGAGCACACAGGGGAACTGCTAGCCAGCCAGGTTATTCCCAGAGACAAATATGATACTAGAGTTTAGAGTAAGCAACATTGTTCCACCGTATATTTTCGGGTGAAATAAAGTTGCTATTTTGTTCATACTGCCCGTTAGAGCTTGTTCTATACGCTGATTGCTGCATCCTGCTC
>NZ_JBHNMF010001402.1:0-646 GCF_048562965.1 Thiolapillus sp.
GCCGGTCGTTGCCGAAAAAAATCCGCATAGTGCTTGGCGGTGATTCTGTGGGTTGCCATAGACGTTTCATCCAGCACAATCCGTGTATCAGGGTATTGCCGGGCATAGGTGAACAATTCACTTACTGATCGGGGTAGCGCAGACAGCGCGATACGTCTTGAGTCCCGGCTAATAAGCGGCAGCCGCCAAGTACCTTCCCGCAACCCACGAGCCTCGTTGTTGGGTGTGACGGCGACAGAGATGCTATTCGGCACCACGTACTCCTATATCGGTCAGAGCATGCTCTATATCTATCCTGCTTAGTGTCCATTCCAACTGTTCTGGTAACGCGGCGATGACTTTTTCTTTGAAGGCCTGATAGTGGGCGAGTGCGGCATTTTCGTCTCGCAGGTAGTCCGCAAGAATGGCCAGCGCGAGCTGCGCCGGGCCGCCCCGAGATAGCCCCAGGAAAACCCCGTGGGGATTTTGTTGGCCAGATCCGGCCGGGGGTTCAGTGGTTCGCTATTTGCCTTGATGACCGTGCCGGGGGGGGCACCGATGTATCGCACGTCATTCAAGAATGATGCCTCAACAGCACACCCCATATCCATGTCCTGGTCACACCAACCGGCATCCCAGCTTTTCCGGTAATAACGAACCCAACAGT
>NZ_JBHNMF010001403.1:0-645 GCF_048562965.1 Thiolapillus sp.
GCCTCGAAGAAGGCGCCGGGGAGCCAGATTCATCATCAGCATGGCAACAAGCCGAATTTGGCGCAATATGTAAGAGGCCAATGCTGGGTCAGCCTGGCCTGGGTGATCAGGCGAGAGAAACGGCCGGTGGCCTTGCCCTTGTTGACCCGCCTGGTTCCTGGTATCAGTAACACGGGAAAACGGGTGGCGGCCAAAACCCTGATACGGGCCGTATACCGTTTGCTCGATGGACGCAAGGTGCGTGTTCTTGTAGATAGTTGGTACATGCGGCGGATATTTATCGAGTCCATGTTGGCTCGTGGGTTCGAATCGGTCAGGTTCGGATTGATACCCGGTTGTACGATGAACCGCCGAAACGCAAGAAAGGTCAACGAGGTAGACCGCGAAAGTATGGGAGAAAATACACGCCCAAGCGTATTGCGCACGCTGCCAGCCATGGAGAGCGAAGCGAAGGCTGGTAGACCCCAGTAGCCGCGAGGCCGCACTGTTTTCCCGGCGTGCCTTGCGCCAGAGGGAAAACAAAGTGGCTCTTCCCCAAATGGAGTGGGTAGATTATCGTAATCCCCTATGAGAGACAAAGACCTATATGCCCAGATACTGGGAATCAAGAGTCCCTGGCAAGTATCCGGTGTAGAGCTGGCGCTG
>NZ_JBHNMF010001404.1:0-644 GCF_048562965.1 Thiolapillus sp.
CCCGGAGGTGCCCATCGACACCAACCACCTGGAACGGGCCCTGCGGGTGATCCCAATGGGGCGTAAGAACTGGCTGTTCTGCTGGAGCGAGGTGGGGGCGAAGCATGTGGGCATTATCCAGAGCCTGCTCACCACCTGCCGGCTGCACCAGGTCAATCCTTATCCCTACCTGGTTGACGTGCTGCAACGGGTGGCCCTGCACCCGGCCCGTGATGTCGAGGAACTGACGCCACGCGTCTGGAAGGAACGCTTCGCCGCCAACCCCCTGCACTCGGACCTCGACCATGCCCATTGACATCGACGGCCTGAGCTTCGAGGAACTGCTGGAGCTGAACCCGCGCGTGGTGGCGCGGCTGAAGATGCTCGAATCGATGCAGGCTCACATCGAGATGATGCAGTTCAATCTTGGCCAGTGGGTCAGCTTCGAGCATCAGGGCGGCCGCCTTCTCGCGACCTTGGTCAAATACAACCGCAAGACGGTCACCGTGGTCACCGACAACGGCCAGCGATGGAACATCTCGCCGCATCTGCTGTCGGCGGTGAAGGAGGCCGGAACTGCCCAGCCTCAGTCACCCAGCGGCAAGAAGCAAAAGCGGCTCAGATAATCAGGCTAGGGGCAATAGCGGTGCGGAATGGCCGCTTAC
>NZ_JBHNMF010001405.1:0-643 GCF_048562965.1 Thiolapillus sp.
ACGAGAATCTCTTCTCTTGGCGAGTACCTTGGCACGAGAAATGGGCTATCGGGCTATCTTGGTCACGTCCCGGCGCCCAAAAACGCCGGAACCAGGGGATCGGTGAGCGATGCGGGCTAGGATGTCCCAAAATCTATCACGAGGCCGAAGACACGCTTGTTCGCAAGCTCGTTGCTGCTCCGTACTTGACTCCCATATGACTGGACGCTGCGTTCGGAGGCCTACTTTGTTTTCCCTCTGGCGCAAGGCACGCCGGGAAAACAGTGTGGCCTCGCGGCTACTGGGGTCTACCAGCCTTCGCTTCGCTCTCCATGGCTGGCAGCGGACGCAACAGTTCATCGCCGGCGGCATGCCCGCAGCTGTCGTTGATGAGCTTGAACCTGTCCAGATCGAGATACATTAGGCGTAACTACTCACCCCTATCAGCATAGAGCTGTCCCGAAAAGGCCATTTGAATGGCGACCAGCGGATTGTATCCCTGATTTGCCATGGTCTGCAGGTAACTGGAGATGCGGCAATAGGCCTCGGCGTGCTTTCTTGTCCGGAAGCACCCCGACACCTTCTGTTTGACCTTGCTCATTCTCAGGTCACGTTCGGCCCGGTTGTTGGTAAACGGCACGTATGAGAGTCTGGCGAAGAGCAG
>NZ_JBHNMF010001406.1:0-643 GCF_048562965.1 Thiolapillus sp.
TGGTGGGTTATGGTCTGATCCAATCAAATACTACCCGCAGAGCGGGTAGTATGATGAAAGCCCCCAGAGGGGGCTATTGTCAGAGTCCCGCCAACCTTAACTGCTCTTGGCGCTTCTCTTCCCGTTCCTGATTCTTTATGTACGCCCGTATCGCTGATTTACCTTTCAGAAAACCGATGGTGTTTGCCACACTGTATTTGGGGGGAATCATCAACAGCATGTGAATGTGATCACGCATAGCGTAACCCTCTATCAATTCAACACCCTGCTGACGACACAACTCCCTCAATATCCCTCCTATTTCTTTCCTCAGCGTTCCGTAAATCGATTTCCTTCGATACTTCGGAACAAACACTACATGGTATTTGCAATAATGCTTCACGTGAGCTTGGCTTTGCCAGTCTCTCATAATGGCCTCCTATAGAACTTGCCGGTTCAAAGGAGGCCATTTTCTTACTCCGCACGCCGGTATGGCAGAGCCTTTTCGTGTCTCACCGCCAGAGGCGGTGGTTTACCAAGTTTTAATTATTGGGCTATCTGGATGATCAGACCGTCAGGCAACTGTGTTGCCATTCGCCCTGGCGAAAGGACAATCCCACAACGGCAGGGCAGATCCGTAAAGGACTGCTACTGATTTTTCACC
>NZ_JBHNMF010001407.1:0-642 GCF_048562965.1 Thiolapillus sp.
TTTTAAGGACGAATGCCTTTTACACTGTAATTTCCAGCTTTGGTATCCGGATGAAACCACAGAGGATAATTTATACACAAATAAAGATCTGCACGGTGCCGCATTATCGAATGTACCCATTGAACAATCACCGAAAGAATTTTTGAAGTTAGTCTGGGAAGAATGCGAGCAAGCGCAGCATTTTGAGAACCTGTCCGCTAGAGAAAAAGGGCTTTGGCCACTGATATTGCTCGCATCCAGGCATTATCGAATTCCTGTTCCGGTGCATTTTACGCTGCCTTATCAAAAAAACAGCGATACAGTGTTATCAGACCTTGGAGAAACCGGTGATGACTAGAGGCTTCCGCTTCAACGAGAAATACCTCTCCCAGATCCCGGCGCTGCAACAACTCATCAACCTGGGCTTCGAGTATTTGCCACCAGATCAGGCGTTGGCTGCGCGCCAGGGCAAGGCCGGCAACGTGTTACTTGAGGAGGTGCTGCGTGAACAGTTGCGCGAGATCAACCGTATTCACCACAAGGGCCGGGATTACCTGTTCAGCGAGGAGAACATCCAGTCCGCCGTTCAGAAGCTGAAGAACGTCAAGTACGACGGCCTGTTGAAAACCAACGAGGCTATCCATGAGCTGCTGACCCTGGGCA
>NZ_JBHNMF010001408.1:0-642 GCF_048562965.1 Thiolapillus sp.
GCCGCCAGGATTTCTGACGAAACCATGAGCTTTGTGGAAACGATATCGTAGAAGTGAATCGGATTGAAAGCGCCGTGCTGCCAGCTCCAGTAGAAGTTCTTAAATGCGGTTTTGGTTTGCTCCATGGTGATGTAGTTGATCAATATGGCCGCGGGCATCCAGGACTGGATCCAGAACCCAAACAGCGCATATTTCAAAATAATCGATATACCGGCAATCCCGGTGGCTACCGCAACCACGATAACGATGGGCGCCAGGCCATAGAACAGGTATGTGAGAAGGTTCATCAAGGGGATCATGATCTTCTGAAAGATCGACGCCTGCATGGCGGAATCTATCTTGGCAGTTTCACTGGCTTCGGTGATGGATGTCACGCATTCCTGAAATGCCGTTTCATCGGCTGCGCTCCCGCACCCCATCGAGCCGATAGCCCACTGATTGAACAGCAGGTCGGTCATGAAGTTGCGTGCTTGTAGCTGGCTCATCCCGGTACCTTCCTGAACGGCTTGTACGACATCGTTCTGAAAAACGTACCTTGGCTGTGCCATGGATGAGTAGGCGGTGCCGGTAGGCGCGGCAATGGCGGCGTTGAGATCGACACTTGCCTGGCCGTCAAGACCCTGCATATAGTTGGTCAATTCC
>NZ_JBHNMF010001409.1:0-641 GCF_048562965.1 Thiolapillus sp.
CAAGTACGGAGCAGCAACGAGCTTGCGAAGTTGTTGCGTAGTGTTTGGTGACCAGGACGGCTGGGGCACAAATAGGTTGTCAAAGGCCGAGTCGATTTTGGGGACTGGGATGTCCCAAAATCTATCACGAGGCCGAAGACACACTTGAGAATCCAGTAATTCGCCTCGCCAATGATTTTCCAGAACACCCCATAGTCTTTCGACCGGGTTGTATTTGCTGTGATACGGCGGGTAGTACGCCAGTCGTATCCTGATTTGATGTGTATCGCTGAATTCCGTCAACCGCTTCATCCATTGAGTTCGGCGACTGCTGTTCTCCGGACCGTTGTCAGCATTGATGACCAAGGTATGGGGGCGGTCTTCTGGCGCGAAGGTTTTCCACAGTTCCTCCAGTCGATCCACCATGAAGTCTGCTGTGACTTTGCCCTGCGCGAACCACAAGTAACTTTTCGCTTGTTTGGGCAGCAGTATGCCAAACGGCGTTAAGGTACATTTTGCGTCGAAATCATGGTCGCAGGCCGGCGACGATTGTCAAGATAGTTGTCCTATTTTCTACGCTACTTTCTCTCTAACTTCCTGTTCTTCTGTCTCTGATTTCTCCGGGTTCAACCAGACTTCACTCACTGGTTCCCAGTTTCGTG
>NZ_JBHNMF010001410.1:0-641 GCF_048562965.1 Thiolapillus sp.
AGCGTGGACGGCACCGTACTTGAAGCCTGGGCTTCGCATAAGAGTTACCGCCCGAAGGATGATGAAACGCCTCCCAAAGGAGGCGGGCGCAATCCCCGCGTGGATTTTTGGGGTCAGAAGCGCAAGCGGGATACCCATGAATCCAAAACAGATCCGGATGCGTTTATGTATCGGAAGAGTTCGGGTGTCGCCGCCAAGCTCAGTTACCTGGGGCATATATTGATGGAGAACCGACATGGTCTGGTGGTCAACGCCCAGGTAACCCAGGCAACAGGTACGGCTGAACGCGAGGCCGCCATTGATATGGCATCGGCGCTCAAAGGCACACACCGTGTGACTTTGGGCGCGGACAAAAACTACGATACCCAGGACTGCGTTGAAGACTTGCGGTTAGCCAATGTTACCCCGCATGTGGCGCAGAACACCACCAACCGTTCATCCGCCATTGATGAACGCACCACCCACCATGGCGGTTATGCCACCAGTTTGAAGATTCGCAAACGAATCGAGGAATGTTTTGGCTGGCTCAAAACCGTAGGCGGATTGCGCAAGAGTCGCTTTGTGGGTCGCGAGAAACTGGAGTTTCAGTTTGTCATGAGTTTTGCGGCCTTCAACCTGATTCGGATGCGCAATCTGGGGGG
>NZ_JBHNMF010001411.1:0-640 GCF_048562965.1 Thiolapillus sp.
GCGTAACGTTCGATTTCAGCACTATGAAACCCACTGACTGTCCGCAATTGCATCCGCTGAGGTCGATGTTCTTCCCCTTCCGTTTCAACGACGGCAATAAACGGAGCTTTATGTGCAGCGCCACGCCCAGGCTTTCCTGGACGCTCACCGCCGATATACGCATCATCTATCTCAATGCGGCCACTGAGCTTTTTTCCTTTCTCACGCTCCAGCATCACTTGCATCAGCTTGTGCTTCATCTTCCATGCCGTGTTATAGCTGACGCCAATATCCCGCTTCAATTGCAGCGCTGACACGCTGGTTTTTCTCTGCGTGAGCAAATAGATGGCCAGAAACCATTTTGTTAGCGGCACCTTGGTAGCAGCAAAGATTGTACCGCTCGTCAACGAGGTCTGCCGGTGACAGCGATGACATTGATAGACCTTACGACTCTTGATCTTGCAATAGGTCTTGTTACCACACTCGGGGCAAACAAATCCATCTGGCCACCGCAGATGAAACAGCGCCGAGTAACACTGCTCTGGTTCCTCGACGTTTTAAGTGGAATTCCTCCAAAAACCTGTGCCAGTATAGCGCCAAATACTGGCATGAGGAAAAGACGTGGACGGCAACGAGATACTGCTACTGGGATTGGGGATTC
>NZ_JBHNMF010001412.1:0-638 GCF_048562965.1 Thiolapillus sp.
CGCTATTAACAGGATATTGACAAAGACTCTCCCTGGACTTTTCAACCCCAGAAGCCGACAACCAAGCGTGTCTTCGGCCTCGTGATAGATTTTGGGACATCCCAGTCCCCAAAATCGACTCGGCCTTTGACAACCCATTGGTGCCCCAGCCGTCCTGGTCACCAAGCACTACGCAACAACTTCGCAAGCTCGTTGCTGCTCCGTACTTGGCTCCCAATGACTGGACGCCGCGTTCGGAGGCCTACTTTGTTTTCCCTCTGGCGCAAGGCACGCCGGGAAAACAGTGCGGCCTCGCGGCTACTGGGGTCTACCAGCCTTCGCTTCGCTCTCCATGGCTGGCAGCGGAGGTTGTCCGGCACCAGCGGCACGCCGCCAAAGAAGCGCAGCATGCGCTGATGGGAGCCGATCCAGTGTAAGCGCCCAAGAATCCACACCTGTTTTCCCCACCTGACCCTGTGCAGACGTTCTCCTGGAATTTCACGACATAGGAGAAATCGATGGACATGTCTGATGCCACGGAAGGTGCGCCGTTCTGGCAGTTACACATTGCGGCCTGGCAACAATCTGGCCTGACGCAGAAAGCCTACTGCGAACACCAGGAGCTGCGGTATAGTACCTTCGGCTACTGGGTCCGCAAG
>NZ_JBHNMF010001413.1:0-637 GCF_048562965.1 Thiolapillus sp.
AGACATTGTTCCCGTGGTTCTCACCGCTTCCAGAAAGGAAGTTACAAGATTGTTATTTTTCATATTTTTTTACCCTGGCCGACTTGTTCCCCTGTTTCTTTAAATGATGGCCCATCGTAGCGCCGTTATGGTGCTATGTGCAAGAAAAAATGGAGAAAAACAAAAAGAGGAGGTCTATCTGAAAGTCTATGACAGCATAGTGGAAGCAAGGACTTCACTCGATATCTACTTCACCTTCTACAATACAGAAAGACGGCATCAGCGCCTTGACCGGCGGACGCCAGATAACGTGTATTATGAGGCGACTGCCAGAAAGGTGATCTGAACCGGGAAAGCACTTATCTTGCTGCCCAATAATTGGGGTCCACTTCTCCTTGGGGTGGGCCAAAATTGTTGGCCGTAGGGGGGGCAGAATAAATGGCCATTAACACCTGGATCCACTGAACGGTCTCTGGGCATCGGTGCAGCGAAAACCGGACCCTCAACAGGATCTGGCCTTCGAGTACCCGGACATGAGATGATGCTTTCCCTGCCTACTCAACAGGCATGGGCCGCGGATTTTGCGGAAATCCGGACGTTTTTCAACAGCCTGTGATTCATTCGGCAGGAAAACAGGCCCCGCGTTTGTCTTGGTCTG
>NZ_JBHNMF010001414.1:0-637 GCF_048562965.1 Thiolapillus sp.
TGATAATGGAATGTTATCGTTTTTTACTTGATTGATTCCAGAAGACCCTACCCCAGGTGTGGACGCACAACTAAAGCGCTAAAGAATTCCACAACAAAGGCTAAAGTTTCACAACAACAGCTAAATTTGAAGACCATAAGATTTTCAGTCACTTACTGGTGTATGGAAGATGAAGCAATTCAGTCGCTGCCCGCGCATCCTCTTCCGGGCGCAAGTCGTACTTGCTGGTGGTCTGTGGATCAGCGTGCCCCGCCATTCGTTGAACGGTGAAAACGTCCACGCCTTTGCCAAGAAGTGATGAGATGAAGGTTTTCCGGAAGTCGTGCGGCGATATCGGAGGGATATTGGCCTGTTTCCAGCGTTTTCTGACGATTTCGTAGATAGCTTGGTCAGTCAGGCCGCTGAATTTTAGCGTGCCGTTCTTCAGCACACGGACGAATAATGGCCCCGCTATGTCCGTACGATATTTGAGCCAGTCTTTGAGCGCATTGATGGTGCCGATGTCCAAAAATGCTTTTCTTTGTTTGTTACCTTTTCCAATAACGGTCAGTACCTGGTTCTTGATATCAACGTCTTTCCGTTGCAGGTAGACCACTTCTGCACGCCTCAAGCCGGCGATATACAGCAGCCCTATGAT
>NZ_JBHNMF010001415.1:0-636 GCF_048562965.1 Thiolapillus sp.
GTACGCATCCCAACGGGCATGCCGGGTGGCAACGATCTAGCGGCGGGGGCACAGAAAAAAGAGGCGGGTACTTTATACTGACGGTAGTGACAATAAACGGAACCAGGCTTCTGCCTTGACTACTGAAGACAGCTACCAGTTGTATCTGACACCCCCCCGTAATCCGACATGTGATTGCTGACAAAGGCGTTGTTCTGCGCCCCCTTGTGACCGTGAGCGTCTAC
The DNA here is from genome assembly GCF_048562965.1 of Thiolapillus sp. NCBI lineage: Bacteria > Pseudomonadati > Pseudomonadota > Gammaproteobacteria > Chromatiales > Sedimenticolaceae > Thiolapillus > Thiolapillus sp. Next base: position 225 of record NZ_JBHNMF010001415.1, read on the forward strand.
GGGAGATCCTGGATATAATGGATGATACCGGCGCTGGCCCTTGCGACCTGGCCCCGGAAGACATGTCGGTACTAAGCGCCTGCGCACAGCAGTACCTGGACTACATACGCGCATTACGAACCCCCACGCTAAATTGATTGCTGTTAGCTTATTTGGGGCGACGTTTTTTCTGGGGTATCCGTGCCTGTTTCTCTGCAAGAGGGGGCACGGATACCACATATGCGCCCTCGACCCCCCATCTTAGGGCCTCGGAAAAAATAAATTACCCCAAATCAGGTGCTGATTACGGCTCCAGAATGTTTTAAAATACAGTCATGTTGATGACGAAGAGAAACCAAATGTAAAGGAGTCGTTATTGTGGAAAAACACCGCCAGCGCGCTAGTCGGCTCAGCGCGGCGCATGTTTATGGCG
>NZ_JBHNMF010001416.1:0-635 GCF_048562965.1 Thiolapillus sp.
CAGAATGGGTCGAGTAGATGGGCTCTACAACAGGTTAGGATCGTGTTGGCATTCTCTGTTTGCCGGCTGGTTTCCCGGCGTGCCTTGCGCCAGAGGGAAAACAAAGTAGGCCTCCGAACGCTGCGTCCAGTCATATGGGAGCCAAGTACGGAGCAGCAACGAGCTTGCGAAGTTGTTGCGTAGTGCTTGGTGACTAGGACGGCTGGGGCACAAATAGGTTGTCAAAGGCCGAGTCAAGGAACTGAAACTGGATTTTGGCGGCGACACCTTGCCGTGTTCGGATTTCAATGCCAATGCGCTGTGCTTCTTGATCTCGGCGCTCTCCTATAATCTGTTTGCCCTCATGCGTCAGTTGTTGCCTGGAGAACTGGCGCAGCATCGCGCCATAACAATACGTTGGTGCCTGTATGGCATGGCGGCAAAAGTAGTCAAAACGGGGCGACAACTGTTCGTAAAACTCGCAGAGCGACATCGAATGCTTCTGGAACAGGTACTCATTGCACTGAAGGCGTTTGAACCGCCGCCCATTTGAGGAAGTTTGCGACCAATCTGTCGGGTATGACGGGATAGGTGCGTCTGAAAGCAGCCGGGTTGCGTTGCAAGGGCGTGGGATATGGATTTTGTTCGGATTTCCT
>NZ_JBHNMF010001417.1:0-635 GCF_048562965.1 Thiolapillus sp.
AATTCAGTTGTGGGGACAACTCAGTTTCGGGTTGTAACATGGGCCGTATCAGTCGTGACAGGCTGAGCCTATCACTCATGACCACGTCCTAAGGACGTGGGTTTCTACGCTAAACTAAATACAACCCCGACCTCGCCGACAACATTATCCACCCTTACTTCCGAGGTTTCCTCACGCACAATGTAAAGGGGTATGGCTATTTTCGTCCCCGGCCGAATCGTTGCCGCATTGCGGATCTTGTTGCGCTTGAGAATGTCATCCCAGTAGCGCCAGTCCTTGAGCTGATTGTGGCTGATATCCCAGACAGTGTCTCCCGGCTGTACCGTATACAGCCAGTCTTCCGCAAACGCAGCGGAGGCAAGGCTCCATAAGCACAGGAACAGCAGTGGCCGTCTAAATCTACTGGTCATACAACTTCTCTCTGAACGCTTAGCCCGTGCAAGGGCAGACCTGATCCGAACTTCCCTTTCAAACCTGACAACTCAAAATGATCAAATGATTAATTTTACGTAACTGCCGGGTACCATGTGATTATATTCCAAAAAGGAGCTATCCTTTGTTCCGAACCCGCCAGATATTGAACGACTGGCTCACGCAAAACCTGGAGGAAGCATAACGCCATGGTTATCCATCCA
>NZ_JBHNMF010001418.1:0-635 GCF_048562965.1 Thiolapillus sp.
TTTACTGTCACCAAGAATGGCCGCCCACAATGCAATCGTTGGATAGAGAATGCTTCCTTCCGTAACTTCCTTGCGATACTCCTCATCTCCGCGGTGCGGATGATCCAGCAATTCAGCATAATCACGAATGGTACATGGATATGGCTCGTTACCCTCGTATGCGAATCTTGCACGTTCTATGATCTCTGACAGCCATAGTTTCATATCGCCTTCACCGCTGCCACTCATAGCCATCTGGAGTATTGCAAGAAATATGTCAATTGCCTGCTCATCTTTGATTGGCAGGAAAAGTGCCGGGTTATTTGAAATCAAGGATTTAACGGCATCAGATATGTATCGGGACCGCAAAACAAGCTTTTCTTTATATTCTTCCTCATCAGCTATAGTGGCACGCCATGTTGTCCACAAGCCGTACATTGCCAATCTTCCCAGCAAATCAAACAACTTCAAGTTTACATCCATGCTAGACGAAGGCCTTACTGCAGTGGATAATCCATCCAGCACAGTGACATGCGGCAATATTTTCCCATTTATGTATTCATCAGCGATCTGGGAGTAGGTGCCCAAAACTGACTGAAATGCCTCCTGAATGCCTTTCGCTACCTTGTTGTTTTTGCCGAATTCATTTTTTGCTA
>NZ_JBHNMF010001419.1:0-634 GCF_048562965.1 Thiolapillus sp.
AGAGCGAAGCGAAGGCTGGTAGACCCCAGTAGCCGCGAGGCCGCACTGCTTACCCGTCGTGCGCATAGCGCCAGAGGGGAAGCAAAGTAGGCATCCAAACGCGGCGTCCAGTCATTGGGAGCCAAGTACGGAGCAGCAACGAGCTTGCGAAGTTGTTGCGTAGTGCTTGGTGACCAGGACGGCTGGGCACAAATAGGTTGTCAAAGGCCGAGTCGATTTTGGGGACTGGGATGTCCCAAAATCTATCACGAGGCCGAAGACACGCTTGCTTATTTTCCCTCTGGCGCAAGGCACGCCGGGAAAACAGTGAGGCCTCGCGGCTACTGGGGTCTACCAGCCTCCGCTTCGCTCTCCATGGCTGGCAGCGTTTGAGGTGGATCCGCGAAGGCGAAACCGTAAGTTTCTGTTCAAATGCCCCCGCTAGTCCTCTATGGGAGTTCCCCGCTGGAACCAGACTTGCCAGCCGGTTTTTGTCTTTGTCTTTGTTATGTCATACATGTCGTACATGCGATTCTCCTTTGCGGTCACCAGCCGCGATAAATGCTCAGACAGGTTGGTGCCTCCTGTCCGTTGAAGATAAGCCCGGCACCTGAGAAGGGGCCGGGCTTGGTTTCTGCTACGCTGTCATTTTTTT
>NZ_JBHNMF010001420.1:0-633 GCF_048562965.1 Thiolapillus sp.
TTGTTGCGTAGTGCTTGGTGACCAGGACGGCTGGGGCACAAATAGGTTGTCAAAGGCCGAGTCGATTTTGGGGACTGGGATGTCCCAAAATCTATCACGAGGCCGAAGACACGCTTGCAGCTAGACCTCCTCATACTCGTTCAGTCCCCGTCCCCGGTTCAAGGATCTGACTGAACTGAATGCCTTCGAGCCGGATACAGCCGCAGGGCGTCAGCGTACTGGGACACCAGTACCTAGGCCAACAACCGGACGCTGGCCAAGTATTTTCCCAGGGGGTGGGCCGGACGGGCGACGTGCACCTGCTGCGTGCCGTCCTCTTGCTCGAACACGGCCTTCTCCTGCCCTTGGTTAAAGGCGTGTCCCAGTAGCAAAATTACGTTATTTGTGAAACATTGAATAGTTGACAGTATACGGAACATCAATTAGCCTGTAAATCATACGTTCTCAAACTGTTCCACAATCGACCGTTTATGGAATGGCGAATTGAGCTAAAATCCGGGGGGGGGATATCCCCCCCCCGCTGCCAGCCATTCCAGTGAAGTCTGCCACCCCTGATTCAGGGGAATTTACAGGATGAGCGACACGGGATAACCCACGGTATGCTGCCTGCTTTTCCATTGAGGAGGAGCAAGG
>NZ_JBHNMF010001421.1:0-632 GCF_048562965.1 Thiolapillus sp.
CACCGTGTAGCGGCTGATCATCTCCGCCAGAGTACACTTGGCCAGAAAGGCCTCGGCGAAGTCGTCCAGGTGGGTGATCTTTTTGTTGTCGGGCGCGGCCCACTGGTAGCGGGGCAGGAAGTGCTCGTCGGCATCGAAGCGGAAGTGCTCACTGGCGTTGTTGGCAAAATACCAAGTATTACTGCGATTGCTGACGATGAAGAGCTGTATGAAGCACAGCAGACTGTTGGTGTAACCGTTGCCGGGATCGTTTTTGTAATCGACAATCTGCTGCATGGCTTTGCGCGGACTCACCTGCAGTGTCTTCAGCTCGATCTGCACCAGGGGCAGGCCATTGAGCAGCAGGATGACATCATAGCGCTGGAAACTGCTTTTGGTGTTGATGCGCAGCTGGTTGACCACTTCGAAACTGTTCTTGCACCAGTCCTTGAGGTTGACCAGTTGATACTGCAGTGGCGTGCCGTCCTCCCGCTCGAAGGTATTGCGGTGGCGCAGGGTCTCGGCGCAGGCAAAGGTGTCAGGGCTGATAATGCCCTCCAGCAGGCGGGCAAATTCGGCATCGGTGAGGTTGACGCGGTTGAGCGCCTCGAATTTTTCGCGGAAGTTCTGCTCCAGCGCCTCACGGTCGCGGA
>NZ_JBHNMF010001422.1:0-632 GCF_048562965.1 Thiolapillus sp.
GTTGTTGCGTAGTGCTTGGTGACCAGGACGGCTGGGGCACCAATAGGTTGTCAAAGGCCGAGTCGATTTTGGGGACTGGGATGTCCCAAAATCTATCACGAGGCCGAAGACACGCTTGGAAGCGCTTGCGGTATTCAGGAATCAGCGCCAGGCGGGATTCCATGATGTCGTTCTCACCGTTACCGGCCACGCCACCCTTTGCGGCTGAAGGTGCCTGCTTTTCAAGGGAGGGCACGGAACCGGCCCAGAAGTTGCGACCGTAGTAGGCACTGTTGATGATTGTCTGGCTGTTGCGCCAGTGAACGGTACCGGGATAACCCCGGGACAAATCTTCCGCCCAGGCCCACCCCTGATCCGGCTCATGACAGGTGGAACAGCCCGTGGAGGCATCACCACCCAGGCGGGGATCGAAGAACAGGATCTTTCCCAGTTCTATCTTGGCCGGCTCGTTCTTGTTGTCCGGCGGAATGGGCGGCGCACCCAGCGGCGCCAATGGTGGCGGTCCAGCCTGCGCAGTCTTCGCAGTCTTCGCAGTCTTCGCAGCCATGGACTTTCCGGATGCTGCAGCATTTCCAGCTTTGGTCTCCTGTGCCTGACAGGCGGTCAATACAGTCGCAACAGCAGCCGCAACG
>NZ_JBHNMF010001423.1:0-631 GCF_048562965.1 Thiolapillus sp.
ATAGCAATTTTGGCGGATTTATCCGGAAAAATACATGCGTCAGTGATTGATAGTGCGGGATTCATGCTTGACATGATAAAGCCATACGGCTAGCTTATCAAGCACATTTGCTTGATTGAAATATTTTCAATTTTTTTACCGGAGGGCGCAAACGCATGGCAAGAATCCCAAACAACGAGCTGGATCGACTGAAAAGCGAAGTCTCGCTGGTGCGCCTGGTGGAATCCTCCGGCATCGAATTGAAGAAACACGGCAAGGACTATCTGGGGTTGTGCCCGTTCCACGATGACAAAGAACCTTCGCTGGTGATCTCACCGGACAAGAACCTGTGGCATTGCCTCGGTGCCTGCAATGAAGGCGGTGACGTGATCTAGTGGGTCATGAAGCGCCAGGGCGTGAGCTTCCGCCATGCCGTAGAGCTGTTGAATAAGGTGGCGATGCGGCCTTGTCGGTTCCGGCAACGCCTGTTAAACGCAACACCACCGCCAAGCATTCCAGCCCTTTGGTCGCCAATCCCGATGATCAAAAACAGCTTGCCGTGGTGATCGATTACTACCATGAAACCCTGAAACAAAGCCCCGACGCCTTGGAATACCTGAACAGCCGTGGCCTGGGTGATGCGGAGTTAATT
>NZ_JBHNMF010001424.1:0-630 GCF_048562965.1 Thiolapillus sp.
GCCGCGTTCGGAGGCCTACTTTGTTTTCCCTCTGGCGCAAGGCACGCCGGGAAAACAGTGCGGCCTCGCGGCTACTGGGGTCTACCAGCCTTCGCTTCGCTCTCCATGGCTGGCAGCGTGTGCAAGAGCCGGTTTTTCGCTTATTGGGAGAAGCAGACAACATCCACCTGATCGAACCTTTGGACTATTTGCCTTTTGTTTACCTGATGCAGCAATCTTATCTGGTGCTGACAGACTCAGGAGGCGTACAGGAAGAAGCCCCTTCACTGGGCAAGCCGGTACTGGTTATGCGCTCAACCACCGAGCGCCCGGAAGCGCTAGACGCAGGAACCGTCGAGCTCGTCGGCACCGATACCAACAGCATTGTATCGGCCATTTCTGATCTATTGGACCAAAAAGCCTCCTACGAAAAAATGGCTTTTTCCCACAACCCTTATGGCGATGGAAATGCCAGCACAAGGATATCCAAGGCCTTGTCTCCCATAAACCAACCAATGAGCGCAGTCTCCTACCTGAATCCGTGACTTCGGCAGCCACCTGAAAGTCGTTCGCCCGATGATAATCGCGTAAAATTGCAGTTCCAGTGATTTTCATGATTTCACCCAAGGGGTGAACTGCCAATGACATTCA
>NZ_JBHNMF010001425.1:0-630 GCF_048562965.1 Thiolapillus sp.
GAACGGCGCGCCTTCGGTGATATCGGAAGTATCCATTGCTTTCTCCTCTGTCGTGGGATTCGGGGAGAAAGTCTGCACAGGGTCAGGTGTGGAAAATAGGTGTGGATTCTTGGGCGCTTACGAAGCTTTCAAGCCTTTCGGAACGGTGTGGAGGCTTGTCTGTGAAACAGCATTCGACTACTAGTTTCAAAGAAGCAGGCCAATAATTCTCTTTCCATACACTAGTAAATGATTGAAAACATTATGAACTTCAAGTTTAGCCGTTTTAGTGAAAATTTAGGGGCTGTTGTGGAAAAATAGCACTTAGGTCGTACCGTACGTCCAAACTTACTGCTGCAAAACAGGTTTTCTGCCTTGATAACTGCGCATAATGTATATTATGTTAAATCATATGTGGGCAGCACAAAGCTGGAACTACGGGTATTGGACGACAAAGAAAAATCGTAAATATTCTCCAAGAAAATCAGTCAATTCCAAGAACTTTTGTTAATTTGTCGTCCATCGCCTATTTTTAGTCGAGTAGATCGGCCATTGCTGGCTTTCACCCTCACAGAACCGGACGTGCGGATTTCCCGCATCCGGCTCTTCCGAGCAGGTCACCCGGATTGAGCGGGAGCCAATTGTCTGGGC
>NZ_JBHNMF010001426.1:0-630 GCF_048562965.1 Thiolapillus sp.
GCCTTCGTGGGCCTCCAGGAAGGCGGAAAACTGCTTCAGGGGCTGCTTGCCTTTACCCGGCGTGGCAAACACAACAGGCTCCTGGCGCTTTTCCGTGTCGATGAAGACCGTCGCATAGTTGTGCCCCCGCTTGCTGGCGGCCTCGTCCAGCCCAACAGGCTTGATGTCGGACAGATTAAACGGTGAGACCGCCTTGCCTACATAGTGCTCCACGATACGCCACAGCCGCTTGTCGGTGATCTCGATGATGCGGGCCGCCGCATTGACCGACATCTCCCAAACCAAGGCCAGGGCGGCCTGCTCGAACAGCAGCGTGAAGGCGCTGCCCTTGCGCGCCCAGGGCACCTCGACCCGTTTGACGCCATGCTCCTGGCATTTCACGCGCGGCACGGAAGCATGGATATAGCAGTGATGCTGGAAAAAATTCAAGTGCCACCAGGTTTTCTCCTGGAAGTCATGGGCAGAACAGGCCTGGCCACACACCGGGCAGGGGTACTTGGCACCCCGTTAGGCTTTCACTTCCAGGTGCAGTTCATGCGGCTGCTTGTCCATGTCCAAGCGCTGCTCCACCAGTTTCCAGGGTGCCTCTATGCCAAGACCCAATAGCAGAATCTGATTGCAGTCCATTCC
>NZ_JBHNMF010001427.1:0-629 GCF_048562965.1 Thiolapillus sp.
CGACCAGCAGTCGATCCATTGCTTCATTATCCGCGGCAATCCGCTTGTAACGGTCTGATATAGCCGATTTCGGTATGCCCAACTCCAGACGGTTGAGCGTGCTCGAAGCGGCCAGCGGGTTCCCCCGATCCTGCTCGCGCACCCGCCGCTCTCCGGTCAGGTCCCGCTTGCCCACCAGCAAGGCGAGAGTGCTGTCCTTGCGCAAATCATCGTGGTCGTTCAAATCTTCGTAGCCCAGCGCCAAACCATATACCCGCTGGGCCACCAGATCCCGCACGCTGTGTTCGATGCTCTCGGGGTTGCGGTGATCGGTGAAGCAAGCGGCCAGGCGATCCAGCAGGCCGATACGCTGATCCACCTCGCGCAGCAGAAATCCGCCACCGTCCGAAGTGATTCGCCCGCCGTCAAAACGACCGATCACCTCGCGCCGACCCAGGGACTGAAATTCCAACTGTTCCGGTTTACACTCTGTATTCATAGGCTTCTTTGTTTTGTTGCTGGTAAGTGATTGGTAACCCTTATTTTATGCAACAAAAAGAGGCCTATTTCCAGTGGGGCGGTGAAATTTCCGGGCGTGCGTCCTGAAAGCTGTGTGCTTTCCAAGTGGGTGAAAGGCCCGCCTCTCAAAC
>NZ_JBHNMF010001428.1:0-629 GCF_048562965.1 Thiolapillus sp.
CCTATTGCCGCATCTCCAGTTACCTGCAGACCATGGCAAATCAGGGATACAATCCGCTGGTCGCCATTCAAATGGCCTTTTCGGGACAGCTCTATGCTGATAGGGGTGAGTAGTTACGTCTGAATTTCCTTTTCCAAATGACGAACTCGAGACTTCTGAGCAGCCTTAATTACTGACTCAGGCTGCCCCTCCATGCCAGGCCTAACCGTAGGATTAGCCTTGAAATCAGCAAGCTTTTTTTCATGCTCTGCAATGCGTTTTTCAAGTGACCGGATTCCTTTCTGAACAGACTTAGCCCCCTTCAACCAGCCGCCACCTAATGTCCCGGCTACTCCCCAAGCAACACCTTCCCAATCTCCATCGATCCCTGCAATGATAGTATCGTATGCAGAAATTGCGTTACCCACGATCGGAGTGTAGCCCGCAATATCTTTAATGGTCTCGGCATCCACATTTACGTTCGGGGGCGAGTAGTTACCTGCGAAACGATGCGACCAGAAGTTGTAAAGATACCCAAACGCCCCGCTCAGTGCCCCATTTGCGAACTTTCCTCCCGACAGGGTACTGGCCGTGCCGCCAATGATGGCCGACGCTGCTGCACCACCAAACTTTCCAGGAATGCTTTCCGA
>NZ_JBHNMF010001429.1:0-629 GCF_048562965.1 Thiolapillus sp.
GAGCAGGATGCAGCAATCAGCGTATAGAACAAGCTCTAACGGGCAGTATGAACAAAATAGCAACTTTATTTCACCCGAAAATATACGGTGGAACAATGTTGCTTACTCTAAACTCTAGCTCTGGATAGACGAGCTGGAAAATGCTTTCGGGTATGACGACAGCGGCGCCTCCAGCGGCAACGTCAACATCTTTTCCAGTTTTCTGACCTGGATGCAGGAAAAGCCTGCCGGCGTGTTTCTCGCGGCCACGGCCAACCGCATACAGCAGCTGCCCGCTGAACTGATGCGCAAGGGGCGTTTCGACCAGCTGTTTTTCCTGGACCTGCCCACCAGCAGTGAAAGGGCGCAGATCTTCGCCATACACATTCGTCTCAACGGACAGAACCCCGAAGGATTCGATATCGACTACCTGGCGGCCGCTACCAAAGGCTGGAGTGGCGCGGAAATAGAATCTGCCGTGAAAGCCGCCCGTATCGAAGCCTGGCAGGAAGGCAGGGCCTTCAACGAACAAGCGTGTCTTCGACCTCGTGATAGATTTTGGGACATCCCAGTCCCCAAAATCGACTCGGCCTTTGACAACCTATTTGTGCCCCAGCCGTCCTGGTCACCAAGCACTACGCAACAACTTC
>NZ_JBHNMF010001430.1:0-629 GCF_048562965.1 Thiolapillus sp.
CACTTGGAATGATGCGCTTGTTTCAACGGGAGCCGCTTCAAAAACTCAAGAGGAAACCGCGAATACGGAAACGAACACATCCTCTTTCGCACAAAACCAGCCCCCAGAATCAGAATCTATAGAACGTGGCGCTAAACAAGAACCGACAACACCAACCGAACCGGTTACGAGTGCCCCCACCTCAACGGGAAGTAACACATCATCTCAGCACGACCATGAAATAGAAGAAGCCAATTCCGAGGTTCCACAGGAATTGCTGGATATGTGGCCGTCACGGCAGCTTGCTGAATGGGTAAATAACGGGGCTGCTTCCGAGGAAGACGACGAAGACACGAAAGCATGGCTGGACAATACAGTCAAGATCCTACAAAGAGCTTTGCGGGGTTATGAAATGACTGCTGAGTTGATTGGTGCAAGGCTAACCCCAAATGCAGCCCTTGTTCGGTTCAGGGGCTCAGACGACCTCACCGTACCCAAGGTGGAGAAAAAACGGCAAGAACTACTCACCTCCCACGCTGTTGATGTCATAAATGTCCTTGCTGCTCCAATGGAAATTATCATCATGGTCAAACGACCGCACCGAGCAATCCTGCGGTTGCAGGATCTTTGGCGAAGACGGCAACTTCCCT
>NZ_JBHNMF010001431.1:0-629 GCF_048562965.1 Thiolapillus sp.
CATCGGCCACGTCTACGAAGGCCTGCTGGAACACACGGTCGAATGTGCCAAGGAAGTGATCTTGGATCTGGATGCCACCAAGAGCTCCAAGAAGCCTTGGGTAGGTCTGGAAGAGTTGGAAGCGGCCGAGGAAGGGAAGGCCGTCGAGAGACTGCTGAAGGAACGTACCGGCAGTGCCATCTCCAGAGTCCGCAACGACTTGAAAAAGCCCGTCTATCCCGAGGATAACGCCAGATTGCTCGCTGCCTGTCACAATGACCAGGCGCTGTGCGATCGTATCACTCCCTATTTCCAGCTGCTGCGTATCGACAGTTGGGGTTACCCCTTGGTCTATCCCCAGGGATCCTACATGGTGACCACGGGGGCCGATCGCAGGGAGACGGGTACCCATTACACTCCCAAGTCGCTCACCGAGGCTATCGTCACTGAGACACTTGAGCCGGTCGCCTATGTTGGGCCGGCCGAAGGTGAGTCACATGAGAACTGGCGACTCAAGTCCTCGGAAGAACTCCTCGACCTCAAGGTTTGCGACCCGGCGATGGGGTCGGGAGCATTCCTGGTGCAGGCCTGTCGCTGGCTCTCCGAGCGGTTGCTCGAAGCCTGGCAGGATGAAGAACGCGCCGGCAAGT
>NZ_JBHNMF010001432.1:0-628 GCF_048562965.1 Thiolapillus sp.
ATCAATTTCAGCTGACTTCACGCTGAGTGATATGTGTCACCTCCAATGTAAGAAGCCCTGAGCATCGCCTACATTGATGTTGGGTTGTTGGTTATTTGATCCAGGTCTGTTTAAGCAGGGTGTAACTACTCACCCCTATCAGCATAGAGCTGTCCCGAAAAGGCCATTTGAATGGCGACCAGCGGATTGTATCCCTGATTTGCCATGGTCTGCAGGTAACTGGAGATGCGGCAATAGGCCTCGGCGTGCTTTCTTGTCCGGAAGCACCCCGACACCTTCTGTTTGACCTTGCTCATTCTCAGGTCACGTTCGGCCCGGTTGTTGGTAAACGGCACGTGGGAGAGTCTGGCGAAGAGCAGTACTGCCATCTCATGCTTCTTCAGTCGTTCCCACAGGTTGTGCGCATCGGATTTGGCGACCCGGCCCCGTTTGCCGTTTTGTCTGGGCGGGATAGGCGGGAGCTGCTTTGCACCGCGGGTGAGGATATTGCGGTAGCGTTTCTGCAGATTTTTGTACTCATTCCCGGTCAGGCGCTTCGATTGGCGTTTGGCGACAATGGCGCAGGTTTCCTGGAGCAGGCGCTTCATATTGGCCGCCCAGGCATAGTCATTGGCGTCGATGACGAAGG
>NZ_JBHNMF010001433.1:0-628 GCF_048562965.1 Thiolapillus sp.
TCGCCCTTTTCCTGCGCCCTGGCGAGCTGCAGCAACAGGCAAAGCATGTTCTCCAGCTCGGCAGACGTATTCTCACCGTGGCGTACCATCTGCCGGTACACTCCCAGTCCATAGGTGAACTGTAACTACTCACCCCTATCAGCATAGAGCTGTCCCGAAAAGGCCATTTGAATGGCGACCAGCGGATTGTATCCCTGATTTGCCATGGTCTGCAGGTAACTGGAGATGCGGCAATAGACCTCGGCGTGCTTTCTTGTCCGGAAGCACCCCGACACCTTCTGTTTGACCTTGCTCATTCTCAGGTCACGTTCGGCCCGGTTGTTGGTAAACGGCACGTATGAGAGTCTGGCGAAGAGCAGTACTGCCGTCTCATGCTTCTTCAGTCGTTCCCACAGGTTGTGCGCATCGGATTTGGCGACCCGGCCCCGTTTGCCGTTTTGTCTGGGCGGGATAGGCGGGAGCTGCTTTGCACCGCGGGTGAGGATATTGCGGTAGCGTTTCTGCAGGTTTTTGTACTCATTCCCGGTCAGGCGCTTCGATTGGCGTTTGGCGACAATGGCGCAGGTTTCCTGGAGCAGGCGCTTCATATTGGCCGCCCAGGCATAGTCATTGGCGTCGATGACGAAGG
>NZ_JBHNMF010001434.1:0-628 GCF_048562965.1 Thiolapillus sp.
CTCCCTGCAAACGACAATATCCTTGTCAAGGCAGGTGATTAATTAATTCAGTATATTGGCATGCGCTAATTATCTGGAGCTGCCCGAAAAAGATAGCTATTTATAGACGGTAACTAATTAGTCCGTAACTACTCACCCCTATCAGCGTAGAGCTGTCCCGAAAAGGCCATTTGAATGGCGACCAGCGGATTGTATCCCTGATTTGCCATGGTCTGCATGGTAACTGGAAATGCGGCAATAGGCCTCGGCGTACTTTCTTGTCCGGAAGCACCCAGACACCTTCTGTTTGACTTTGCTCATTCTCAGGTCACGTTCGGCCCGGTTGTTGGTAAACGGCACGTGTGAGAGTCTGGCGAAGAGCAGTACTGCCGTCTCATGCTTCTTCAGTCGTTCCCACAGGTTGTGCGCATCGGATTTGGCGACCCGGCCCCGTTTGCCGTTTTGTCTGAGCTGGATAGGCGGGAGCTGCTTTGCACCGCGGGTGAGGATATTGCGGTAGCGTTTCTGCAGTAAGCGCCCAAGAATCCACACCTGTTTTCCCCACCTGACCCTGTGCAGACTTTCTCCTGGAATTTCACGACATAGGAGAAATCGATGGACATGTCTGATGCCACCGAAGGTGCGCCGT
>NZ_JBHNMF010001435.1:0-628 GCF_048562965.1 Thiolapillus sp.
GTCTGGGTCTGCGACCAGGCCTGGCATGGCGTGAAACTGATGATAGGCAAGCGCTTTTGTGCGCTGGAATCCCATAACCCCACGACAAAGGAAGACGCATCAGACGAGTTTCCTGTGGATGGCGTGGATAGGTTTCCGCGTAGCATCATCCCCGTTACCATAGATCACCGCTGGCTGCTGAAGGCGCTTAAAAGCATTGATGCGGAACAGGTAAGAATCACCCTGCCCTGGCAGGAATGCCACCGAGGCATTGCGCTGGAGGCGGCGGAAGCCCCCCCTGTTCGCATTCTTGTTATGAAGATGCGCACATGAAGCGGTTGGCAAGATTTCCCGATGACAGGCTGCGCGTGGCCGGCGTGGGACTGGCTTTTGTTCTCGCGCTTGGCATCCTGTCTTTTGTTGATCAGCGGGCCATTGACAAGCATCGGGCGTCCCACGTCTGCCAAGAGACGGGGTGCGCCCCTTGGGCGGTTTGCTGCGCACCTGGGACTGTGATGATGGTGTGCGTTATCAAAACAGCGCGTAAAACCCCTTCCTTGAGGTGGGGGATATAAGCGTCATCGTCTGTGAGGGCCATTAGAGTTGCTATTCGACGAAATAGAACCACAATAGAACCATGCTGATACGC
>NZ_JBHNMF010001436.1:0-627 GCF_048562965.1 Thiolapillus sp.
CTCATTGCGCCTGGAATGCGGCAAACAAGGGAGAATCTACAGATAATCCCCATTCATATTTCAAAAAACAGCCGATTTGCATTGAAATACGAAAATCACTGATTCGATCAGAGCTTCCCTAGAGCGCCGAGGCGTGTATGTCCACTGGCTGACCCACCTCTACCGCACGGCGCTCAACTATACCTACAGTGAGCACCCAGCTCCCTTGGATAGCCGCGAGATCCACTGGATCGCTAGGTCGGTGGCTCATTGGGTGTGGACGAAGTTCGATATCGAGGCGAGCGATCGCCGCTTCTCGGCCAGGCAGGCCGCGCGTGGCCGCCGTGGTGGCCTGGCCAAGGGTAGGGCGTATGAAGATCGTCGCTCTAGCGCGCGCATAATGCGTGCAAAGGGCTTGACTCAGGCGAAGATCGCCGAGGCCCTAGGCGTGACAGAAAGGACTGTCCGAAACTGGATCCGGGGAACCGGAAAATAGCCATAATCAGATAGAAGCGCCCGGGGGTGTGAACATAATTATTATTGCGCCGCAGGCACCCGAACCACGCAGCGGGGTCGCTGGCGCGGATGGGGGCAGACTGTGAAAAAGTGTGGGCGGGCGGAGGGAAACGCCTTAAGCGTTTTCCACGG
>NZ_JBHNMF010001437.1:0-626 GCF_048562965.1 Thiolapillus sp.
GCCAGGCTCTTGTAATAGAGCACGAACCCGTTTTCTTCCCAATACAAGAGCTTGATCTTGTCCCGCCGCCGGTTGGTGAAGGCATACAGCGCCCCTTCGAAAGGGTTGTGGCCCAGCTCCTGTTCGACGATGGCAGCCAGGCCCCGGAAGCTCTTGCGGAAATCGACCGGATCACGATACAGGTAGATCCGCGGCATCCGTGGATGAGGGCGCAGCCGGTACGCCATCACAGCACCGCCAGCAGTTGTTTTACCACGGGCAGGTTCTGCACCTCGATCCCCCGGATCTCCAGGCCGTTGGGCAGGCTCAAGGTCAGGCCGGTAGGCTGCACTGCGCCTGGGATCACCGGCACAAAGCCCGACGGCCTCTCCCGGGCAGTGGGCTCGGCCACCCGGCGCAGCTTGCGGACCCAGTAGCCGAAAGTACTATACCGCAGTTCCTGTTGCTCGCAGTAGGCCTTCTGGGTCAGGTCCGATACCTGCCAGGCGGTGACGTGATCCTGCCAGAAGGTGATGCGGTCAGTACTGTCGGTCGGGGCCATGGCATTCTCCTGCGTTGTGGTGGGACAGGAGAAAGTCTGTGGCTGATGGTGTTCTGAAAAAAGGTGTCGATTCTGGGGCGCTTAC
>NZ_JBHNMF010001438.1:0-626 GCF_048562965.1 Thiolapillus sp.
TTGATTGTCTCAACATGGGAGGGTTCAAACCCCCAGCTTCAGCTGGAAGCTTTCAGCCTCCTGGTTTAGTGTAGGGGGCATGAGTGAGTACAGACACGGGACACATTCGGTATTTCGGCTACATGTGCATCTGGTGTGGTGCACGAAGTACAGGCGGTCGGTACTGATAGGGGAAATAGGATACCGGTTTCGAGATCTGGTGAGGCAGATGTGCTCGGATATGGGGGTTGAGATTCTGAAAGGAGTAGTGGCGAAAGAGCACCGTTCATCTACTGGTATCGATACCGCCTCAGCTTTCGGTGAGCAAGCTGGTGCAGAAGCTGAAAGGGAAGACCTCGTACAAGCTACAGCGGGAGTACCGTTCCCTTCAGAAAGCGTACTGGGGCCAAAGGATGTGGGCACGGGGATATTTTGCATGTAGTACAGGGAATGTCACGGATGAGATGATTGCGGCCTATATCGAACATCACAGTGAGATAGAAGAGCAATTCAAGGTGGTTGATCCCGGCGACTTCGAGTCGTCATGAACCGGCTTGGGCCGGCGGCTTGAAGCCGGCTTTAGCCGGAACCGCACTTACAGTGCGTAATTTTCATGCCACCGGCTTGCAGCCGGTGGTTTGTTGACT
>NZ_JBHNMF010001439.1:0-626 GCF_048562965.1 Thiolapillus sp.
GTGTTGGGTCAATAGCATAGACTCGGCGTACTATGATGTCAAGCCTCTACAGACATGAAAAAGCGATTGTAGATCCATCGAGGCAGGCTTGTACTCATCTTAGGGGTGAGTAGTTACGATCGCCTTAAATCTGCCCTTTCTACAAACGAAGATAAAAAAGAGGAAATATCTGAAGTTGTAGAGACGATCAGATCATCACCTAAGAATGATGGCATTGAAACGACAGAAGAGGAAATTGAAGCTTACAACATCATCAAGGCTATTCTCCGCAATGTTATTGACGTAAAGAGGGTAGTTATGCGGGATAAGAAAAGCTACTGTGGGATATTGCTTGACGATACCAACAGAAAGCCGATCTGCAGGCTGCATTTCAATCGTTCAAGGAAGTACCTGGGATTGATTGCTAATAAACAGGAAGAAAGGGTGGAAATAGAGTCTCTAGACGATATTTTTAAATACACAGATAATTTGCGTGCTGTTATAGGTGAGTATAGTGAGTAGGTGCCGGGTCCCGTGTGATTATATTCTAAAAATCTGCGTTCTAAGAACGCAGATTTGCCTTTTGCCCCCTATAAGGGGGCTTTGATGCCAGCCTTCTGAGAAGGCTGGCTGGTGAGTTATCCCAT
>NZ_JBHNMF010001440.1:0-626 GCF_048562965.1 Thiolapillus sp.
TCACGATTGCAATATCTGGCATACCCAACGGCCAGGGGCGGTTGGACGCCGCGCTGGATCCGTCCTTGACGCTGCATTTTATATACGAAGCTCCCTAGCAGCAAAGCACGGGAGCGCTTCGGAAAGGCCGGTGCCATTATTCGGAGTTTGTGGTGGGTTTTCTTTTTTTCTTTTTCCCGTTTTTTTAATAGACGGGGTAACTGAGGGTGAGGCAGGGCCTATATTAACTTTGTGGGTGAAGGGCGCATCATAAGCTTCGTATATAGATTTGTTCCTTCTGACGCGAAACATGGCTATTTTTCGGGCTCGACATAATGAAGGGTCTCGTGACGAATACGGCACATAGGGCACTGCGTCGCAGCGGTTGCTTCCTGAAGCGTAAGAGAGACTTGGTGTTCGAGCAGCTGCCCTATTGTGTGCTCGGTAGGCCTGAGATACCAGGCGGTGCAATAGTCGCAGTATTGCAATACGGTTGCCTGTATCACAAGGTCCGCGGCAATCAGCGCCGCGCAATTGATATCCAGTAACTGCCAGTTACCATTGTTGGACGGCCCGGCTTTTGCCAGCTCGGCCGGGTTTACATCGCCCTGGGGACGTACCTGCTCACAGTAAATCTCGTACGCCTC
>NZ_JBHNMF010001441.1:0-625 GCF_048562965.1 Thiolapillus sp.
CTGTAGTGACTTTAACTGTGGTCAAGGCTGTAGTGACTTTAACTTTGGCAAAGTGGTCAAGGCTGTAGTGACTGGGTAAAGGTTGTAGAGAAAACTTTTTCTTTTTCGAAGCTGGTCAAGGCTGTAGTGACTGGGTCAAGGTTGTAGTGCCGAAGCAAGACTTGCAGCATAGGGAGCCTACTCAGGTGCCACGGCGGCGCTTAATGTAGGCAGGGCGGGCGAGGGTGGTCAAGGCTGTAGAGACTCGGTAAAGGTTGTAGTGACTCGGTCAAGGCTGTAGAGAAAACTTCTTCTTTTTGGAAGCTGGTCAAGGCTGTAGTGACTTTCGCTGGTCAAGGCTGTAGTGACTTTAACTTTGGCAAAGTGGTCAAGGCTGTAGTGACTCGGTCAAGGTTGTAGAGAAAACTTTTTCTTTTTCGAAGCCGGTCAAGGCTGTAGTGACTTTAACTGTGGTCAAGGCTGTAGTGACTTTAACTTTGGCAAAGTGGTCAAGGCTGTGGTGACTTTAACTTGGGGTGGCGGGGGGAAGCTGATCATGGCTGTAGAGACTGGGTAAAGGCTGTAGAGACCGTGGTGTAAAGGTTGTAGAGACTCGGTCAAGGTTGTAGAGAAAACTTCTTCTTTG
>NZ_JBHNMF010001442.1:0-625 GCF_048562965.1 Thiolapillus sp.
AGCCGTTCGGACTCGGTCAGCTCTTTATAGGGACCCGCGACAGAAAGAAACAGATACTTTTCATGCTTTAAACGCTCTGCTGTGGCACGGTAAGTAACCCAAAGAGTTGAATACTGGTTCATTTGCTGCCCCCCCTCCAAGACAGCAATGAGGGCACCAGCAACCGAGGTAGTCCACTTAGCATATACCGGATCGAGATGACTCAGTATCGGAATCAGTACTGCCAGGCTAATTTGAGTAAATTTCAGGCGCTTATACCACTTCTGACAATGCGTACTCTTGTTGTCATACCACTGGAGTTGATCTTCCAGGCGATGCCATGCAGGGGTCGCCGCCACTGATTCTGGTGCGCTTTCTCCTTCTTGGGTCTCCAGCTGGCTCTCCTGACGATTCATCATAATTCTGCCCTATGGCTGGCTGTTTAATCAAGCGTGTCTTCGACCTCGTGATAGAGTTTGGGACATCCCAGTCCCCAAAATCGACTCGGCCTTTGACAACCTATTGGTGCCCCAGCCGTCCTGGTCACCAAGCACTACGCAACAACTTCGCAAGCTCGTTGCTGCTCCGTACTTGCCTCCCAATGACTGGACGCCACGTTTGGATGCCTACTTTTCTTCCCCTCTGG
>NZ_JBHNMF010001443.1:0-624 GCF_048562965.1 Thiolapillus sp.
GCTCTTGTAATAGAGCACGAAGCCATTGTCTTCCCAATACAGAAGCTTGATCTTGTCCCGCCGCCGGTTGGTGAAGGCATACAGCGCCCCCTCAAAGGGGTTGTGGCCCAGCTCCTGTTCGACGATCGCAGCCAGGCTCCGGAAGCTCTTGCGGAAGTCCACCGGGTCCTGATACAGGTAGATCCGCGGCATCTGCGGATGCGGGCGCAGCCGGTATTCCATCACAGCACCGCCAGCAGTTGCTTCACCAGCGGCAGGGTCTCAGTCGCGATTCCCCGGATCTCCAGGCCGTTGGGCAGGCTCAGGATCAGGCCGGCGGGCTGCACCGTGGCCGGGATCACCGGCACAAAGCCCGCCCCCTTCTTCTCTGTTGCCGGTTCGGCCGCCCGGCGTAGCTTGCGGACCCAGTAGCCAAAGGTACTATACCGCAGTTCCTGTTGTTCGCAGTAGGCTTTCTGCGTCAGGCCGGATTGTGGCCAGGCCGAAATGTGTGGCTGCCAGAACGGCGCGCCTTCGGTGATATCGGAAGTATCCATTGCTTTCTCCTCTGTCGTGGGATTCGGGGAGAAAGTCTGCACAGGGTCAGGTGTGGAAAATAGGTGTGGATTCTTGGGCGCTTACGGC
>NZ_JBHNMF010001444.1:0-624 GCF_048562965.1 Thiolapillus sp.
CAATACGGCCACTGAGCTTTTTTCCTTTCTCACGCTCCAGCATCACTTGCATCAGCTTGTGCTTCATTTTCCATGCCGTGTTATAGCTGACGCCAATATCCCGCTTCAATTGCAGCGCAGACACGCTGGTTTTTCTCTGTGTGAGCAAATAGATGGCCAGAAACCATTTCGTTAGCGGTACCTTGGTAGCAGCAAAGATTGTACCGCTCGTCAATGAAGTTTGTCGGTGACAGCGATGACATTGATAGACCTTACGACTTTTGATCTCGCAATAGGTCTTGTTGCCACACTCGGGGCAAACAAATCCATCTGGCCACCTCAGATGAAACAGCGCCGAGTAGCACTGTTCTTCCGTACCATACTTTTCCAGAAATTTCGGCAAACTGAGGCCTTTTTGAAATTGGATGATATTCTTTGCCATGCTCGCTACCCCGCTAAGATACTGATTCTATGTATGTTCTATTATAGGCCAATTTCTCTAAGCGTGGCTGAATATCATGGGTAATCAAGTTGGCCTATGATGAGGTCGTTATGCTCAAGAATCTGCGCTGTCCGGTTCGGCTGGTCTGGGTGTTCAGAAAAACACGCCGGGTCGCTTTCTTCAGCACCGGCCTGACACTCTCG
>NZ_JBHNMF010001445.1:0-624 GCF_048562965.1 Thiolapillus sp.
TACGATAAGGCTGAAACGAACAGAATTTTGCCAGCGATCCAACGCAGTCCGATATTTCCACCATCCTCCCACCGGGTAAACTGCAATTGTGTGCATATCCGCAAGCGAAGCTGCTGACCCGCTCCACGTATCAGAATGAAGAGAACCACGGGTGCGGAGCTGAGATCCGAGCTTCCAGCCTTCGTTACCACCTTCCGGACCACTGTAGTCTTCCGTTTCCTCGTTTGCCCTTTGGTTACTAGAGTTTAGAGTTTCAGAGGAGAAAAACCACTAAAAATCTCAAAAAACAGTTGACATAGCAAGGCGCTGCCTCTCAGAAGAGAAATCAACACAAACTTCTGGAGGCCGCTATGGACGCGAAAGAATATAGCCGTATCCCCCGCGAACTGTGTTATTGGATAACATTTTTGGCAGAAGTGCTACCCCTGAGATCCGTGGGTACCTTCATTGAATTGTTGATCGGGGCGATGCTCACCCCAGCAGGCTTTGTAACCGAAGCCTATTTGGTCGTCACGATGCGCAATCACTGGAGCAGTTATTACAAATGGTTGCAGAAAGGGCACTGGTCCTGGTTGGGGCTGTCTCGACAGTTTGTCCGATTGATATTGAAGGTCGTGAAGCAGG
>NZ_JBHNMF010001446.1:0-623 GCF_048562965.1 Thiolapillus sp.
GTGGCCGCATTGAGATAGATGATGCGTATATCGGCGGTGAGCGTCCAGGAAAGCCTGGGCGTGGCGCTGCACATAAAGCTCCGTTTATTGCCGTCGTTGAAACGGAAGGGGAAGAACATCGCCCTCAGCGGATGCAATTGCGGACAGTCAGTGGGTTTCGCAGTGCTGAAATCGAACGCTATGCAAAGACCAGTCTGGAGGTTGGAAGCATTGTGGTCAGTGATGGTTTGGCTTGTTTCAAAGCAGTGGAAAAGGCAGGATGCCATCCTATTCCTTTCGTCTCCGAAGGTGGGCGTAAAGGGGTTGAACACCCATCCTTCAAATGGGTGAATACCATGCTGGGCAACGTAAAAAATGCAATAACCGGAACCTTTCATTCCGTAAGCCTTAAGCATGTTCCCAGGTATCTTGCAGAGTTTGAGTATCGGTTCAACCGGCGCTATCGATTGGATGACATGATTGAGCGACTCGCCTACGTTGGCCTCAGGACGCCTCCCATGCCGTATCGTTTCTTACGAATGGCTGAGATTGGTGGGTAATCAAGTTGGACAATGTCAGCCACGTCACCGCCACACGGAATGGCTGAAATTTCTCCAACAGATCGACCGGGAAACACCGAAGGA
>NZ_JBHNMF010001447.1:0-623 GCF_048562965.1 Thiolapillus sp.
GCAGGATGCAGCAATCAGCGTATAGAACAAGCTCTAACGGGCAGTATGAACAAAATAGCAACTTTATTTCACCCGAAAATATACGGTGGAACAATGTTGCTTACTCTAAACTCTAGTAACATAACTGTCCGGCCCCTTAACTTCCAGGTCTGTCGTGCCCGGCGGGCAGGACTCATCGTCGATGATGGTAATCTGCGCCTGAGAGGGTGATCCTAGGGCTACACCCACCGGGTTACTCAAGACCAGCGTAAAGTATTCACTGCCTTTGCATCGTCATCGATAGAGATATTCAGGGATTTGCTGGTCTCACCATTCTGCAGCGTAAGCGTACCCGAACTGCTCACATAGTCGCTACCGCTCATGGCGGTATTGTCAACAGTCGCATAACCCACAGAAACCTGTCCAGCACTGCTACTGCTGCGGTTTACCGTCACGCTGACGCTACCAGCCGTTTCATCAACATCATAGTTTGCCTGCGCCAGGGGCAACTCAGCCGGCGACTCCCGCTGCCAGCCATGGAGAGCGAAGCGAAGGCTGGTAGACCCCAGTAGCCGCGAGGCCGCACTGTTTTCCCGGCGTGCCTTGCGCCAGAGGGAAAACAAAGTAGGCCTCCGAACGCGGCG
>NZ_JBHNMF010001448.1:0-623 GCF_048562965.1 Thiolapillus sp.
CATACACAACCAAAAACCCAAGCCATTCATCTGGACAGCCAAGGCTAAGGATATCTTGGCTAAAGTTGTTCGTGCTAATCGCCGGTTAAGTTCCAAGCAAAATGCAACACTACACTAGGTATCTTGCAAAGTTTGAGTATCGGTTCAATCGGCGGTGTCGATTGGATGACATGATTGAGCGACTCGCCTACGTTGGCCTCAGGACGCCGCCCATGCCGTATCGTTTCTTACGAATGGCTGAGATTGGTGGGTAATCACATGGAACCCGACATATATTGATGGAGAACCGACATACCCACTCGATCAGGGGAAGAACAAAAAAATATCTATAAGATGACCCGATGACACACAGCAAAGTAGCCGTACCGGCGTAGAATGTTGTATGGTGAATTCAGAATCGTGGGCTGTATGGATGATTGATACGGCCTTCAAAGTACTCGAAATCCAGACTACTCGTCACACGCACCACAGTAACAGTATTGGTGTACTTGCTGTTCCTTCGGTGGGTTTCTTTCTCGCTGCACTGCAGATTGACAAGGATGAGCAAATCCATGTCGTATTTACGAAGAATTCTTTTCAACAATGAGGTCGTGCAAAACAACCGTGTCCCGGAATGTGATCCG
>NZ_JBHNMF010001449.1:0-622 GCF_048562965.1 Thiolapillus sp.
CGCCCAGGGATAACGACTTTGATTCGCTTTCGCTGCATGGTCAAATATCGTTTCGCAGCCGAAGATCTGTCGACCGACCTTGGGGTTGATGAAATCATCCAGAGCAATCAGCAAACGCCCACGCTGCCAGCCATGGAGAGCGAAGCGAAGGCTGGTAGACCCCAGTAGCCGCGAGGCCGCACTGCTTACCCGTCGTGCGCATAGCGCCAGAGGGGAAGCAAAGTAGGCATTCGAACGCGGCGTCCAGTCATTGGGAGACAAGTACGGAGCAGCAACGACCTTGCGAAGTTGTTGTGTAGTGCTTGGTGACCAGGATGGCTGGGGCACGAATAGGTTGTCAAAGGCCGAGTCGATTTTGGGGACTGGGATGTCCCAAAATCTATCACGAGGTCGAAGACACGCTTGTCGGTTTCAGGCGATGGAATCAAACGCCAAACACTCTGCCATAACCGTTGCCATGGCAATAACGTCGAGGACATGAATGTATAGAAACGTTTCTGTTGTCAAGTCCCGATAGATCATGGGTTTTCTTTTTGAATAATTCCGGTTGTTTTTTGTGCCAATCCTTAAGCGCCTGAATGGGCGTGATGTGCCCGATGTTTTTCTGCGGGACATGGTAGTT